>CAZXHI010000048.1:0-11864 GCA_964640555.1 uncultured Thermoplasmatales archaeon
ACTAGGCAATGAACCGCCGTATCAACCAGGTGAACCATCTGGCCCCTCTGCAGGAATAACTGAATATTTATATCAGTTTTCCACAAGTACAACTGATCCCGATGATGATGCTGTTAAATATGGTTGGGACTGGAATGGAGACGACATTGTTGATGATTGGACTAGTTACTATCCTTCTGCAACACCTGTAGCCATATCTCATTCGTGGACTGTAGCGGGCACATATGATGTTAAGGTCATTGCGGAGGATAATGTTGGAGATCAAAGTGATTTCTCATTGGTATTAACGGTAACGATTGTTGTCAATACCCCTCCAGATGCGCCGGATATAACTGGTCCAGCAGATGGAAAAGCAGGAGAAGAATGCGAGTATACATTTGTCACAACAGACATAGAGGGAGATGATATTTCCTATTATGTTGAATGGGGTGATGATTTGGTAGAAGAATGGACTGAATATTACAAGTTGGATAAGAAATTCATAGTGAGTCACACTTGGGATGAAAAGGGAATTTATAATATCCAAGTAAAAGCAAAAGACATTCATGGCGCAGAAAGTGACTGGGCAACTCTTGAAGTAAGCATGCCGAAAAACAAGCAATACGCCAGTATGTTTTTCCTGAGATTTTTAGATCAACACCCGGATATATTTCCAATATTGCGGCATTTGATAGAATTGTAGAATAATCAACAAAAACCTACGCCTATATCTATTCTATTTATTATTTTCTTTTAACGCTCTGTACAAAAAGTATACTAGACCACCATATAACACAATTGATCCAAATACTAGCATCGCTATTGCAGACAAAGACAGTATCATGTTTCCACCCCTCTTCCTCTGATTTTCATTAAAACAAATGACAGTAAAAATATGGTGATGACGGGTACAATTCCACCTAATGCAATAATCCACCATGGGTATCCCATGTAAGGATTTATGATGTTGTTCACCAGGGCAACAGCGAGTAATGTGCACAGTACAAAAGGTATGACGAATTTAATAAGAATGTCCCACCATTTACCAATCAAAATGTCGGATGTTTTATTTGCATGTTCTCGTAACTTGTGAATTTTATACATCCATCCTAAGATCAGGCATTCTACTAAACCAATTACCACTAGGCCAAAGTTTGCTATAAAATGATCTACTATTTCTAGCCAGTAGAGTCCGCCTCCAGTTGCAAAGATCAAGCTCGCAAAAAAGCCAAATGTGCAAACTATGCCTGTAGCTTTCGCTTTTGATATTTTCCATTTGTCATGTATCCCGGAGGTTACGGGCTCTATCATGGAGAAAGCAGAATCTATTCCAAATGTGAGTAGAGCGACGTAGAATATCATGCCGAAGAATGACGCTGCAAATGGTAATAGGGATATGGCTGTGGGATATGTTATAAAAGTAAGGTTAGGGCCACCTATGCCTAATTCTGTTATGCCCACGCCTTGAGAAACTGCAAGATATCCAACTACACTGAAAACAGTAAATCCTGCTAAAAACGAGGTACCTGCATCAGCTAGAGAGACAATAAAAGCGTTGTTGGTTATATCTGATTTTTTATGGAGAAAACTGGCATATGTTATCATTATTCCCTGAGCAAGACCAAGAGAAAAGAATACCTGTGCATATGCGGCAAGCCAGACATTAACGTCTAGTAAGCATGAAAAATTGGGTGTTAAATAATAGCTTATACCTTCTATTGCACCTGGAAGTGTCAACCCCCTGATGGTGAGTATTATTAATAGAATGGTAGGGATGGGTACTGTTAGGGCAACTACCTTGCCTATACGTTTAACTCCCTTGTATAGAATAATAAACACACAAACCCATACTGCAAGGAGGCCAAGTAAAATTGGAACCCTTAATCCTCCAATGACTGCGGGGCTGCTAGTGATGCCTAGAAAACTTTTCAAGAAGAACTGCTCAGCATTAATCCCCCATCGCAGATCGATAGAATATATCATGTAGGAGAAGCACCATGCCATCACAACAATGTAGTATGCTGCTAATATGAACGGTATAAGAACCGTCCACCATCCAACCCATTCCCATTTTTTACCGATCTTCTTGAATGCTTTTGGTGGGGAACTTCTTGCCCAATGACCAACAGAAAACTCGAGGACCATCATAGGGATTCCTGCAGTAAAAAGTGCGACGAAGTATGGTATGAGAAAGGCACCCCCACCATTTTCATAACAAACATATGGGAATCTCCAGACATTTCCTAGCCCTACAGCAGATCCAACTGCTGCCATGATGAAGGCAAAACGCGATCCCCAATGTTCATTTTTAGTGATGATGTTCACCCCTGGTCAATATTAATCAACCGCAATATTATAGATGTATCAAAATTAATATAGTTGTTATAAATCTATCTATCATCTCAAAAACCTAAATGTTTAATGGTTTTGTAAAAAAATCTATTTTTGGGAAATCATAAGGACATTTTTCTAAGGAGGGTAGATGTTAATTTTGGGTTGAACACTTGGAGAAATTCCTTACTTTTTTCAGAAAATTTTGCTTTGATAAACAGCATTCTCAATTTTGGTTGATATCACAAGACTAGTCATCTATTCTACAAGCTGAAGTGATTTTTTCCTCTAAGGTGAAGAAATGCCCATGGGTTATGATGATTTTAGCTGAATATGAACGAGAACTCATTGTAGCACGCACTAAGGACATGTTGAACCACTATCAGAAAGATAGGGTGAGAAAGATTTTTTGTTTCTAAGGAGGGAGGGCGTGTGAATAAAATGGGAATACCAAAGAAAATGGAGAAGAGCTCACCATGGGTACTACAAGAAAAAGCAGGAATGAACTGGATGCAATGTAGAACGAGTGGGAAGGATGGGATGCTATTACACTATGTCCTTTTTGGAGGAAGTATGGCGCAATAGTTGAAAAGTAACTCCCCACTCACTACAATATTTGTAATTTCCACTATAAATATCTTTTGTTTGTCTGCGTTGGAAAATCTATTATACATCACTAAAGTTTCAAATATAAAACAATCATAATATTTAAAATGGATAAACGGATTATATGTTATAACGTGCGGTGTAAAAAATGGATTGAGGTATCTGTGGTTTAGAATTAGGGGAAAGTTAAAAAGACAGTTATGGAATTGTAGATTTGAATGGAGTGAATAGTATGGGGAGAAAAATTGAAATTGATGAGAAAGACAGATTGAAGAAACACATGCTTTTGGACAAGCTGATGGATGGTTGTTATATAGAACCGATTACAAAAAGTTTCTACTGCAAGAAATGTGATTGCATAGTTACCATTGATTGGATTAAGAACGAAGCATATTGTGCAACTGATGGGGTAATTTGTCCTTGTGTTAGGGATGAGGATGTCAAAGAACCTGTTACTGTAACACAAGATGGTAAGGTGTGGCTTATGTTGAATGACATGAAAGATTCCAAGGAAACTGTTGATTGAAAGTGCTAGAGTTGATAAGTTATATACCATGTACCATATTTGGAAATTGAGAGAAACCATTTAAACCTAAACTTTTAATGGCTTTGTAAAAAACCTATTTCTTAGGAAATCATAAGGGTATGTTCAATATAGGTCTGATAGTGATGATTGTTGCAGTGTAAACATATAACGAAGAATGCCTGCAGGGGGATTAAAGATTTCAAAACGGGAAATCTTTAAACCTCTATTTACAAAACGAGTAATTAAGTATAAATTTTTGTACTAATTCATTATTACATACCTTGGTGAATCAGTGGATCAAGAAGAAATGAAGAGGTTAGCAGGAGAAAAAGCAGTTGAACACATTAAAGACGGGATGATTCTGGGCCTCGGGACAGGTTCTACTGTTAAATACGCGCTAGAAAAATTAGGTGAACTTATAAAGGACGGGTTTGAAATCAAAGGTATACCGACATCTATGAACACAAAAAAACTAGCAAAAGAGTGCAACATCCCTTTAACAACATTAAATGAAAATCCAGAGATTGATCTCACCATAGATGGTGCAGATGAGGTTGATTCAAAACTCAACCTTATAAAAGGTGGCGGGGGTGCATTAACACGCGAGAAACTCATTGCATACCATTCAAAGAAGGAAATTATTGTAATAGACGACTCAAAGGTTGTTAAAGCACTTGGTATTAATTTTCCGTTGCCCGTTGAGGTTATAAAGTACGGTTGGACTTCAACAAAAAAGGTACTTGAAAGGTTTGGTTGTAATGTCGAATTGAGAACAATCGTAGGGGAACCATTTATAACAGATAATTCCAACTATATTTTAGACTGCGAGTTTGAAAGAATAGAGGATCCTGAACAACTTGAAAAAGATATCAACAACATTCCCGGCGTTGTAGAAAATGGTTTGTTTATTGGTTTGGTTGACGAGGTAATAGTTGGAAGTAAACAAGGAATTGTGACTCTAGAAAAAGAGGTTTTTCCATAACCGTTTTTTTCAAACTTCATTTCAACATTTTCTTTCAATACTTTTAAAAAAACAATGCTGTTAGTTGAATAACAGACAATCATTATGCATAAAAGCAATGTGAATCGAGGGGAAAGAATAAATCAGATAGATAGAATTAAGAAGAAAATGAATTCTGTTGAATTTGATGCCCATTGGTACAGACGGGTGTTTCATACATTTGGGGCATCGTTTTTAGTATACTATTTGTTGCCAGATTTAGAATGGATCAACCTCTTTAAATTTTGGGCACCTATTTTATTAGTGATATTTGCCTTATTTTTGGAGTGTTTGAGAGTAACAGGAAAAATCAATAATGGACATTTTTTTGGATTGAGGATGTATGAGAAAAAGAGGTTTGGAAGCTACTTGTATTTTGGAGCAGGAGTACTTATTTTGCTGTTGTTTTTTCCTCAGCAGATAGCAGTTCCATGCATACTGTGTGCATGTATCGCAGATCCAATTATGGGGGAATTGAGAAATAACTTAGGAAAAAAGCAGGTTTATGCCATTGGTTTTCTAATATGCATGTTTTTATTTTTGATTACGTGGTACAAGGCAGATATGTGGATGATGTTTTTGGTTTCTATTGTTGGAGCGGGTGGTGCTGTTTTGGGTGAGGTGAAGAAATTATGGTGGTTGGATGACGACTTCATGATTCAGATGGTACCTGCTGTTTTGTTGCTGATCATATGGGTAACTATTTCATATTTTGGGTTTGTGCTCCCTGAACCTATAATATATTCCTGGTGAAAAAAATCATGAAAAACAAAGAAATGTATTATTTGAAAGCAAGACGCAGCGATAAAAATATAGTTAGAACAGAAATGTTGCTTACCCCTTTGCTCATAGGCCTACCTATGATTATTGGTATTTTGTTTATATGTGATTGGTTTTACAGGGGATTCTTGACATACAGTTCAGTTTTTGACGGTGAGTTGATACTTGGGATTATTATCTTGGTTTCTAACATCCTGTTTGATATACCTTTTATAAGATCATTGTGGAGGAATTTTAGGGAGAATTAGACGTTTTTTACTTCACAAATTTGAAACCATAAAACACGGGCAGTATGAGAGCTGCACCTATGCATGACAATGCAACCATTAATACTATTACTGTTGCAAATTGCTGAAGAGCCGCGATGTCTATGAAGAATATTGCGGCTATACCCGCAATTGTTGTACATGCCGCTTCTACGAGAGATAAACCAGTTTTTTCAATTGCTATTTTTGTGGCATTGGTTTTTGATAAACCCCTTGCCATTTCCTCTCTTACCCTATGGGTGATATGAACACCATAATCTATACCTATACCTATCATAATAGAAGCTATAGAGATAGTAATAACTGAAAGTGGAATGTCTAAAGCCACGAGAAATCCTGGTTCCCACATGAGCACAAAGGCAACAGGAGTCATAGTCAAGAAGCCATATATGGATGAACCAAATATTATTATCAAGGCTGCCAATACAAGTAATATTGCTATAATCATGGAGCGGGTTTGTTCATCGGCCAATTTTTTATTGATGGCTACATTGATCGCATCCTGGCCAGTAAGCTGAGATGCCTGGCCGTTACGTGGTATTTCTGTCGATGATGTTATAGAGTTGACTGTATTTACTATGGATTCAGTTTCTTCCATGCTAATTCCAAGTGGAACATATACAATCATTATAGTTTTGGAGAAATCTTCGTCAACTATTCCTGCTTCGGCCACCATATCAAATATAATCGTTTCCACACCTACAAAACTGCCAATTCGTTCTATTATTGCATCTCTTTCTAGAATATCATTTACTTTTTTTATCTCCCCTGCCAAGGAATAGACGTCTACACCCGCATTTTTAATCTCCATTTCCATATTGTATATAGCATCTATTACCTCAGGATACGTAAGCCCCTGAGGATCTGTCTCAATTAACAATGCATTATAATTAGCCCCACCAAAATTGTCAGAATAATCCATCAATTTCTCAATCTCAGGTATGCCCTCAGGTGCCATATCAAAATAGTTTACATCTGTTTTAGTTTGAGGTAACAGAATTAAAGACATTACTGCAAAAAAGCACGCTATGACAATAATTCTTTTCTTGTTTTTAATAATAAACTCTGCAATTTTACCCCAATGAGGTATGTAACCGTTTTTCCCGAAGTTCAATAATAAGGAAAGAGTCGGTGTCATTATAATTGAGCAAATAAAACAAAATAGGATGCCGATTGCACAAGCAAAACCAAAGGTAACTATCGGTGCCATACTAGATATCATAAGAGAAGCGAAACCTATCATCGTCGTAATTGTAGAAAGTAAAATTGCCATTCCTGTAGATCTCAGTACCTTTTCCATCTTCTCTATTTTATTTTGCTCAGCATCTTCTTCTGCGAATCTATTCATAATATGAATCGAATAATCGACACCTAGACCTAGAAGTAGTGCCACTACAGCTATAGCAAGAATTGTCAACTGTGGTACAACTGCTCCTAAAACACCAAATGTCAAAGCTATGGCATATGCCGTGGGCAGAAGCGTGATCAGAATGCCTCTAATAGATCTATGGAAAAAGAAAAGAACGGCCGATACAAGAAGGATTGCTATAGGAAAGATTATCGTAAAATAATCCATGAAAATTTTCTGAAGTGTATTTTGCATGGCAACAGTTCCAGTTACCGTCATCTCCGAATAATATGTCCCCCTATGCTCAACGGCATATTTTGTATTATCTAATACTTCATCAAAATTTGCACCTTTTGTTAATTGGATCATTATTACAGCAACATCATATTTGTTTGTAAAATAAGTGCCCTTCAATGTCTGAATTGTAATTCTTGATATATACCTGGAAATAAGGTTTTCATCATCTGGAATTTCATTTTTTCCTGTACCTCCCAGTCCTCCTATTACATATGGTTTGGCATTTTCCTCTTTTATATAGTATGCCAGGCTCTTAACAGAGTAAACACCATCTTGTTCACCCTTATCGCTTTCAAATTCGTTTAACTTTGGATTGCAACTGACACGATCCATCTCCTTCAAAATATCGGGATCACGTATATCATCTGCTTCGACATAGATTATGATCGTGTATCCAACCTGAAATTCCCTATCTATCTCGCTCCATACTTGCACAGTCGGGTCATCTTTTGGGAGAAAAGTTGCAAAATCTGATTCCATATAGATGTTTGTGGCCTGGGCGCCTATTATAACAGTAATTATAGTGAACACTATTATGACCGTTTTTGGCCGTTGCACAAACAGTTTTGCTAATGGCGTTATGTTCATAAGTCATCCACCTCATGAACGATCTTAATTCTAACTGGCACGTAATTCTTTATTTCTTCTTTAGAAAACGTCAGATTTGCGAGTTTGTTAAATCTGTCTTCCATATCACTTGAATATCTTTTTAAAAGTATCACGGGAGAAATTGAATAATACATATAGGGGTTTTTCCCTATGCTATCATTTTTAATTTTTTTTCTATAAATCAATTTTTGTTCATGCATTTTGGAGAGAGTTTCTCTTACAGTACTTGGGTGAAGATGCGTTCCTTTTATGATCTGTTCAGTTCTAGCTCCATTTTTTCTAAGTATATAGATGTATATTCGTGATCTGGCTCTAGATTTCAATATTTCACGCACTGTGCTTTCTATGCTTTTGTCTCTTGTGATCCCTGCGTTCTTCATTGATTATGCACCGATTTTATTTAATTGATTTAATAATAAAGTCACTTTATAAGTTTATATAGTTTTCCATTTTGTCGGGTCAAAAACGACAAAACATTCTGGTATATTGGATACAAAGCAAAAAGGCCTATCCAAAAGGAGAAAAAAATATGATATTTCCCTAATTATGTCGCCTCATTTACGATGAATTGAAAGAGTGTTTTAGGTCACAAATTTTAATGTATTATATCGGGAGAAATCCGACAAAATGAAATGTAATATTTAAAGACATCTAAGAAAAATATAATGGCAGAAACATCAGTTATGGAACCTGGGAAACATTCTAGCTGACGATACCAATGGATATTGCCATGCCCACCACTCAAGTAGATACCATACAGCAACTGTACCTACTATCATTATTAATAGCATCATAATATTTCCAAATATAACTGTTGACATTGGATATTTTTCTAATCCTTTATCATTAATCTTTATTTCATCAATCATCATAATCAATATCAAAAATAACAAACAATCATAATAAAATTACCAAATAATCAAACAATCGATAATCATCATAATTAGCAAGTAGTAATTTCAAAATTGATTATATCCTCCTAATTTTAATGTAGGATCGCCAAAAAGTGTCCACACTTCCAAATTCATAATACTTATATTCATATTTCCCCAATTCAAGCGTGTTAAATCCCATGCATGTTCATCGTTTACATAATGGACAATGGTTTCCTTCCATAGATCACCCAAAATATTAACATCCTTTGCGTATGATTCAAAAAACGTCATAAGTAAATGTCCACTGACTGTATCTGTGCAAAGACTACTTGGTATTAAATAAGTTGGATTTGTATTTGCTAGACATGCTATTGCTCCACCATGTTCATATCTTATAAATTCCCATGCAAGAGGAACAGAAAGAGCATCAAAATCACCACAAGAGCAAGCACTAAAGAGCATTATTGGTAATTTTCTTTGATTGTTCAAAGATTTGATATCATCTAATGTATACCCCAAGGGATTTGGTAGTAAATCAGAATTTTTCCATTTAATTGCAAAGGGGAAGTAAGTAAATATCCTATCAGGATTGCCATGGCCAGAGAGCTCAACAAAACCAGCACCTTGATTAATTGCATTATTGACATTTTCCGTAGTTAACATTTCTGCATTAGATCGGATAAAACCAGTTGAATAAATTTTGGTCACCTCAAAATCATGTAAAATCTTTGCTATTTTATCTCCGATATATTCACCTTCAAAGACTATTGATCCAACTTTGCCAGCAAGAAATGGAAGAATAATTTCAGAAAATGTTGGTTGTGAATCTCCTCCAAACAATACAATTCTATTAAACCAATCAGAATGATATACATTATTTTCATAAGATATGATTTTTTGTATAACAATGGTTAGGTCGAATTTATTGTCACAAAGGATTCTTCCGATAGAAATATCTGGAAAAAGATTGACATTATCGATAACCTCTGAGCCATTTACTTCACCAAACACATCATTTGAATTTGAATCCCAACTGCAAAAACTCTCGTTTTCATCATAAATATCAGAATAATACAAATCACAAATAAACCTATTATGATGATTTCCAAATGTGTTTTCAACAAATCGAACTGGCATAGTTTCTTTCGTCCCAACCATCAAAACATAGTTTATTCCCCAATTTTCTATTGCACTTTTTATGAAGTATTTAATTTTTTCAGCATTATCTCTTCCTTGCACTGAGAAATAGATGCTATTATAGATATCCAATAGTGTAATTATCTTTGTTTTAATTTCATATTGCTCTTTATGTTCCCTTAGTATTTCTAATTCATTTAGGAAATTTTCAGGAGTGATAATGATAAAATCATAAAAATCATCTTTTAAGTTAGAATTATTTAATATAAAATAATTTGAATTAATTAGTATCTCATTTGTATTTAAAAATGCTTGAGTTGAAGGCCCTAGAATTATGATACCAATAAAAAAAGGTATTATTTTTTTCATAAAAGTTTAACCTCCTTATTATAATATCTTTATATTGGCATATAATCCTTTCTATATACTTATTTTTAAATGTTAACCATTAACACCATCATAATCAGCAAACAATAAAATCATATTTTCTTTTAATTAAAATCCTTGAAAGTATAGTTAATTCAAAGAAAATAAACAAATAGTAAAGAAGGAATATGATTATTGTTATGTAGATTTTTCCTCAATCCAATCTAAAATATCTCTACTAACAAGAGGTATATTTCCTATTTGACAATGATTATTAGCACTTGTTTCTTTTGTATAAATTATTCCTTTGACTGTTTTTGCATTTTTTAGCGATTTTATCATCATTTTATGCAACTTTATTGGTACGAAATGATCATTTCTTGCTGATAGTATTAGAACATCTTGAGTGATTCTCTCAGGTTGACTGTTTTTATCAGTCATATCCATCATTTTCATAGATGCTTTGAGTGGATTGTCTATATTTGAAATATACATCGAGTTTTCTGCAAACCAGTTATGATGCTCGTCTTTTTTCATTTTCTTTATCATTGCTTTGGTGGTAAAGTTTTCAAAATGTAAAAATAATTTTAGCAAACCTCTTGATAACGGTCCAGGTATTTTCCAATAATTTACTGCTCCTCCAGATGTAACTACTCTTTTTATTCGCGGCTCAAATGCAGCAGCTCTTAGACATAGATGCCCACCCATTGATATTCCATAGATTGTTACATCCTTGAGTTTAAAAAAATCAATTACTGCTTTTGTCGGTTTTTCCCATTTTTCATCCCATGAAAGACCATATTTTCTTCTAGTACCACCTTGACCGGGTCCTTCATATGCAATTACTTCATAACCATTGTCTGCAAATATTTTCATAAGATAGTAGAATTCTTCAATAAATGAGTCAAATCCTCCATGCATCAGAATTGTTCCTTTTTTGTTACTGCCAGTTACAGGCACTTTTAATGCATGTAAGAAAGAATCATTATATGGTACTTTGTAGCTTTTTATTCCATCTTTTTCAAAAATTTTGTAAAACAATTCAATGAATTTATCATAAAATTTTATTTTGTCAGGGTCTTTTTGAGTAATGTAAAATTCTGCTCCTCTGTAGTATATTGCAGCATTTTTTAACCTGTCTTCTGCTTCTGCTCTTTGGGCTAGCTCAACCATTACACGTTTCCAATCTGAAAAGTTATTGATTCTTTCTCCTGCTTCTTTCATATCTTCAAAACGTGCAAAACCGACTGAATGCCAACGATTAAATTGAAAATTATAAACTTGTTTTCTATGGAAATCATGATATCCTACTGGTAAAGTATAACTATATTCCTTGGTCATAATAAACTTGTTAATATTTGATATACTTAAATATCTATTTTTAATGCATGTCAATCATTATTATCATAATCATCAAGTGATAATGTAAGATTCTATGCCTTGATTTAAATCAATTTACTAGTAAACACCAGTTCAAATTATAATATTTTTATATAAATATGCAGGGGAAGGGATTTGAACCCCAGATTACCGGTTATATTCTGAGTGATGGATAATAATTACTCCTATGAAAGCCTACAATTTCATAAGTTTTTCAGGTCATCCCTGTTATATCATAGGGTTCTTGTGCAGGATTCCAGTCAATATTAAACCAAGGTATCTTAAATGATATACCTACATATGGGAGAAAATACATATTTATCTCTCTAATACCCCTGATGATTTTTGGATAGATACTTGATTC
>CAZXHI010000049.1:0-6356 GCA_964640555.1 uncultured Thermoplasmatales archaeon
TTAGAAAATGCTTTTGTTGATGGACTTCACCCCCTTGACTTGAAGAATGGTACGGCAAGTTACATAAATAAGATTCTTGCGCCAATCCACGAGTATTTTGAAAAACATCCAGAGAATTACAATAAGATGAGAGAAGCGGGAATCATTCAATAGAATTTATTTTGTTATTTTTACAAATTATTTCCAATTCTTACCGCAATTAAGAAAAAAGGGAGGAAAGAAGACTGTTTAGTATCATCTCGGTAATCTAACCAACATTAGTGACCAATAGTACACTAGAAGAATAGTCATCTTCAGGCACCAATACTATCAGAGATTCTTCAAATCCTCTTTCACCATTTGTGACACCCTGTAGAATATCAGCGCCAGAAAGTGGCTCATCCTTCGCTTCATCTTCATCTGTTGACATAGCTATTACTGATGTCATTAGCAATATCAAAAATACAATCAATAATACAAGGGTTTGCCAAAGTTTTCCGGTTTCCATAGCATTACACATCCAGTAGAGATTATGTTGCTTTCTACTTATATGCTATAAGAAAACGTTCGGAGCTTACCAAACAAAAACAGGCATCAAATCATCCATCTACTTACCCAAACATAGAAAAATACCAAAATAGAAATAATGAAAATACAATCCGACAACTGGTTTGACACCATGAACATGAAAAGTATCTACATCAACTGCGACGGTGCATCGCGAGGCAACCCAGGTAGAGCTGCAATAGGCATCCAAATAAAAGGAGAAGACAAAAAAACAGTATTAAAACAGCATAGTGAATACATTGGCAAAGCAACCAATAATGTTGCTGAATATCTTGCTGTTTTGAAAAGTTTGGATCTTGCAAAGAGATTTACAAATCAAAATGTTTTTGTTTATAGTGATAGTGAGTTGGTGGTTAGACAATTGACTGGTAAGTATCAAGTAAAAAACAAAAATCTAAAGGAACTTTTCAATCAAGTTCAAAAACTGCAAAATTCTTTTCAAAAAGTTGTTTTCACACATATTAGAAGAGAATACAATGTGATAGCTGATCAGTTAGCCAATGATGCTTTAGATAGGCATAGATAATATGTGAAATCTTTTGGTTTGACGCTAATCGTACTGTTTCGTGTTTTTAACAAATACAAACAAGAAAATGGATCCCAACGTGAGAGCTAAGGCAAATAGAAACGTTGCTTCAGGGGATATCACGTCCCAAAGCATCCCAGCTACAAATCCACCAGGAAGTGCAATGAGACCTATAGATGTATGGAATGTTCCTAGGGCTGTCGCCTTTAAACCAGGTGGTGCCAGATCTGCGACAAATGCACGTTGCACACCATCAATCATGGCATAGAATATACCGTATATCGCGAAAACGACCAATATAGCATAAATCTGAGAAGTAAACAAGAGACCAATAGCAATAGCAGCAAACAATACATATCCCATCATAAGAACTGGTTTTCTGCCGATTTTATCAGAAAGGATTCCAGCAGGGATGGTACATAGAGTATATACAATATAGAATATGACATAAAGGAAAATTGCTGTACCGTCGGCCAGTCCAATATTTTTTGCTTTCAACAATAAAAATGCATAGCCGAAATGTCCAAATGCAAAAACAGTTGAAACCAAGATAAAGAGTTTTAAATTAAGAGGTAACTCTTTCAAGCTAACCTTAAAAGAAATCTTTTTTTCCTTTTTTATTTCTTTAGATCTGTTCTTCTCCTTGATGAGCAGTACAATAAAAACAGCTAAGATTCCAGGAATAAACGCTACTAAGAATATGTCTCTAAATCCAAGTATCGGCAGAAGGATCAAAGCAAGAACTGCGCCCGAGATTGATCCCATACCATCCATTGCCCTGTGAAATCCATAGGCCTTTCCCCTTACTGAAGCGGCAGTAGATTCTGCAATAATGGCATCACGAGGCGCACTTCGAATTCCTTTACCAATCCTTTCAAAGACCCTCACTATTAATACCAATGGCCAGGTGTACGTGAATGCAAACAATGGTTTTGTAATCGACGATAGCCCATAGCCTGCAAGAACAAACGGTTTACGACGTTTGATTTTATCAGACCAATATCCAGAGAACACCTTTAATAGAGACGCGGTAGTTTCAGCTGCCCCTTCAACCAAGCCAACAACCCATGCACCAGCGCCAAGGACAGTGGTCAAATAGAGTGGAATCAAAGGGAATACCATCTGGCTGCTCAGGTCAGTAAATAAACTGACAAAACCAACGATGATCAGGTTTCGAGTAAGCCCTTTTAAAAAGGATTTTTTATCCATTTAGTATGACCTCATCGTAAAGCTCTTTGATTTTTTCTCTCGCTTGTTCTAGTATCTTTTCTCCTTGAGGTGTTGCCCGATAATAAATACGTCTTTTGCCACTTACCGTTTCATTATGGGCAACTAGAAAATTATCTTGATCCATTTTGTGAAGAATTGGATATATGGTCCCTGGGCTTACGGTGTATCCATGTCTTTGTAGTTCTTTGATTATATCAATGCCACAGATTTTTTCATCAACGGCATGATAGAGTATGTGTATTCGTATGAACCCGTTGTAGAGATTTTTAATCATGATATCGAAATACGATATCGAATTTCGATATATAAGGTTTTCCAAGTTGTAAAAATTTATAAAGAGGCGATCATCGGCAATCTGTATCTAAAAATATATGCAATAAATATCAATCTGTTCATCGTTAAATAATCGACTCAATACCACTTTAGATTTTAACCCAACATTAGATAGATATGCATCAAGTTTTTTTCTATCGGAAAGTGAACTAAATACAAAATATGCACGACCTTGTTTGGATAGGCATTTGCCCACTTCTTCAATAAATCTTTTGGTCAAGGATAGGCCGTCAACGCCACCATCTGTTGCAATATCGAACCATCCAGTACCGCCAATACGCTCTTCTGGACGGGTTGGAAGATACGGTGGATTGAATATCACAATGTCAAACCGTTCATCAGATTTAAGCACGGAGAAAAGATCCCCGCACCTGACTTCAACAGTTCCTTTCAACATAGGCTGGTTTCTTAGATAATTCCTCTTAACAAGTTCAATTGCATATGGATTTATATCCGTACAGACAACCTTTGCCCCCTGGCGTGCACATTCTAATGCTATAAGTCCACATCCAGTACCTATCTCAAGAACCGTGTCGTCTTCATTTACCTCAATTGATTCAAGGAGTTGAAATGTGTCTTCCGAAGCTTCATAGACTTCGTGATGGAGTTCTATAATAAGTTCCTTATAATGAAAGGTTTTGAAAGAAGGTTTTTTGTCCAGCTGAATATCCCCTCATTTTCTTTTTACCTGAGTATTGTACCCTCATTTCTTTAATTTTGCTATGTTGGTATGGAAAAGCCATGCTAAGTTATGTGTGACAAATAATTTTCTTGATATTTTTAAATGATTGTTTTATTTTACTAAACAAGAACCAAAAAAAGTTGATGAACCAAAGATAAGTGAGTTTTAGTAATCTCCAAACATTTTTTTCTCTTCTTTTTCCCTGTAACTATATATCTCCAACCATAACCTGGGTATCTCATTCCTCTGAAGCCTTTTAAAAATTCGTCAAACGCCATTGAATTACGGAACCGGATTTTTCTTACTACTTCGCCTGTTTTTTCGTGAAATAGCTCTATTGATTCTTTATATTTTTTATTATTAACCATTTTACTCCTCAAAACTAATGTTCATAGCCTCTTTTGACGCTCATAACCTTACAGAAACATGTAGCAAGGAATTCATTGTTCATTTTTTATAATTGATATTTTAAATTACAAAATTTTCTCATATAAAACATTTTCACGAATATTTAGATTTCTTCTTTTATTATGAATCTTATCGATTTCTTTTATAATGGATGCATATTTCTTATTCATTTTTATCACTTTTATTATTATCTATAAATCTGCTAGACTGATTAATTTTTGATATTTTGTAAATTATTTTTTTATTCTTTCGTAATTTCATTAATTCTTTAAGTAATTCTGTTTCATTTTCTTTAATTTCTTCGCCCATTGACTATCGTCCCCGATACAAATGAACATTAATCGTTCTTACTTGTCATTAATTAAAAGAAACCACTGTTGTATGATTACAGTGTTTAGTATGTAAATACAACTGGTTTCAAAAACGTATACTATCTCTAGGCGTTTTTTAATTTCTTGACATTTGTTGCTTGTGGCCCTCGTTCTGAATCTTCTGTCTCAAATTCAACGTTATCTCCATCATTAAGATATGTTCCTTCAGTTATAGATGTTTTGTGAACAAATACATCTTTTCCGTTCTCAACTTCTATGAAGCCAAATCCCTTCATTTCATTGTACCATTTTACAGTTCCTTTCATATGTTTTTCACCTCCTCAGACTATAATATCTGGAATGAACAAAAGATCAATGAATAAAAAATTCCAAAAGTCTAAAAAACGAAATTGTGAAACTCTTATTTATATTTCCTTCTAATGCCTATAGTGCTATCTTAGCATAAATAGTTATCTATTGATGTCTTTGATTGCGTACGGGGTTATCTTTAGACAGACCCGTAATATTAAAGATTCGATTTTCAACACTTTTTTATCCACTCCATAAAACCAAAATAAAATGAGGTTGGTTTTTTAAAGAAAAAGATGTTATGAAATTGAGGATTTGAACGAGGAGGTAGAATATGGTAAGGAAATGTTGTGAATGTGGAAAATCACTTCGGTATTTTGACGAATGGAGATGGGTCGGTTCTGATAAAAAAATGTGTATATCTTGTTATGAAAAATATCAAAAAGAACAAGAAATTGAAAAAAAGAGAGAAAAGTTATCTCAAACTATCAAAAGTGATTTGTCAATACCAGAATTACAATTACAAGAATTAATACAACTTAAAAATGAGATGATTAATGTAAAAAGTGATATTAACACAATTCACACTATTGTTTTGATATGGTTTATTTTGGGATTAATAGGAATGCTGATAAGTGTAATTACATTGTTATCTATCGCTTGAAAAAGCGGTTTGGGATTGTAGACTATGAATGAGAAAAAATATGGCGATATTTTAGAGTTTTTGGAAAAGAGAAAATCAAAACCGAAACATAAACATAGGATTATAAAACTTATTGGATTAATCAAAAACATGAGTAAAGCACGCATAGGAACAGTCATCCTCGCAATAGGGACTATAATGTCCCTTTTTGGAATGAGATACACGAAAACATGTATGATAACAACAATAATGGGAATGATTTTATTTATTGTAGGATTATGGATGATATTCATGAAAGCTGAAAAGGGTGGAATGAAATTGTAGATTTGAAAGGAGGAAATGATATGGGAAATTGTCCGTTCTGTAAACAAAGAGTAGATATTAAGGAAGTTAAAACTGAAGAGAGAGGAAAGGGTTTCATTGAAAAAGAAAAAATGTATATATGTCCACATTGTGAAGCAATTCTTGGATTTGCTATGAAGATGAGATAAAGAAGAATGAAATAATGAATGATGAAGAGATTTGTGAGCGAGTACATAATCATCTTGAATTCTATGTCGTTTATTGTTGTATTAAATCTTGTGTATTTTTCAGCTATGGGAACACCTAAGAAGACAAATCACCAGAAGGTTTTAATGTTTTCGTTGAAAGTTTTAAAAAAAGTGAGGAGGGGATGTGAGGGATGGGATGAGGAGAATGGAAAAAAAGACCCTCGCATCTAGCTGTGAATTGATGTTTTGGCTTATTAAGTTGAGAAAGGGGTGAGTGGAAGTATTGATTGAAAAAGTTGAAAAATAATGCTTTATTACATATCTTGATTTATTATGAACGGCAGGAAAACATACTACTCATTCCATGACGTCCCTTTCAAAGACAGAGATAATTTTGATAGTGGCATTCAGCCTTCAGGAATTAAATTCAGTAGACAGGAGATATTTCATATCCTAATAGCTATGGCAGTTCTAACCATAGCGTTTTCATTTGCATTTGCTCCTTATCCACCATTAACCCATGTTGCGGAGGTCATTGGATATCTGCCTCTTTCCTTTTTAGCTATTGTTACAGCTTTTTTCTGCCACGAGATTGCTCATAAATATATTGGTCAAAAATTTGGTTACTGGTCAGAATTTAGAATGTTTCCACAGGGGCTTCTGTTTGCTCTCTTCTTGGGTCTTGTAGCAGGAATTGTATTTGCGGCTCCTGGTGCAGTCCAGATATTCGGCAGACCAAATAGAGATGAAATGGGAAAAATTGCTGTAGCTGGTCCGTTAACAAATCTGATTTTAGGTTTGCTATTTGTAGGCATATGGTATTCTTCATCTGGTATTATCGCATCAATTTCCTTCTTTGTTGCTTACATCAATGTAT
>CAZXHI010000050.1:0-7732 GCA_964640555.1 uncultured Thermoplasmatales archaeon
TTATGACAGTTGATATTGAAGGGAAAATCACAAGTTGGAGTCCAGCAAGTGAAGAAATTTTCGGATGGTCTGAAGACGAAGTTATTGGCAAATTTAATCCAACAGTACCAAAAAATATGAAGACTGTCTTTCTGAAAACGATTAAGGGTAAGCAAACAAATTTAGAGCTAAAGTGTTTAAATAAAAACGACTCACTAGTTGATATCTTAATTTCAACAGTACCTTTACTTAATGAGAAAGGTAAATTCATTGGTGCTCTTGGTGTGATGACAGACATCACCGAACGTAAGAAAATAGAAGAAGAATTATCAATCAAAAAAAACGCTATAGAATCTTCTTTCAGTGGTATAGGAATAACAGATTTGGATGGAAAGATAACGTATGTAAATGATGCTATTGTAAAGATGTGTGGTTGTAAAGATAGTAATGAGATAATTGGTAGAACTCTGCAAGAATTCTGGGAAGGGGAAAGGATATTTCAGACTATAAAAAACTTGAAAGAAAAAGGCTTTGATAAAGGTGAAGATATAGGAAAAAGAAAAGACGGCTCTTTTTTTAATGTGATTTTCTCGGCGAATATAATTAAGGACGAAAAAGGTAAATCAGTTGCAATTTTAGGTTCTTTTATGGATATCACAGAAAAGAAGAAAGCAGAAGAAAAAATCATAAAGCAGAACGTCCAACTTAGAAAATTGGATGAACTTAAAACAGCGTTCCTAAACATCACCAGTCATGAGCTGCGAACACCAATGTCAGCAATTAAGGGTTACACACAGATGCTGTTGAAACAGACCTTTGGCGATATTAATGTAGAGCAGAAAAATAGTCTAGATATAATATTAAGGAACACAAACCGCTTGGACGGTCTTATTCAGGACATTCTTGATGTTTCACGTTTGGAATCAAGGACCATGAAATTCATCCCTGAAAAAACAGACATAAAGAAGTTGGTTGGACAAACAACGGAAACAGTGCAACCATCCGCAGACAGAAAAGAAATAACAATCAACGCAGATGTAGAAGAAGGCATAACCAATTTGATAGTTGATGAAGAACGGATAAAACAAGTAATGATAAACATTGTAGGCAATGCAATAAAGTTCTCACCAGATGGTTCTATAATTAACGTTAAAGCCAGAAAAGAAAAAAACGATGTCTTGTTTGAAGTTCAGGATTTCGGACGTGGAATACCAAAGGACAAGTTGGATAAGGTTTTTGAAACATTCTATCAGGTTGACTCTGGTGCAGATAGGAAGTTTGGTGGTGCTGGTCTTGGTCTTGCTATCTCCAGGGGTATTGTTATATCTCATGGCGGTAAGATATGGGTTGAAAGCAAAGAAGGCAATGGCAGTAAATTTAGTTTTACTTTGCCTGTGAAACCTGTGAAGAACGCTGAGAAGAAGTTCAAAACGCTAGATATGTTTGGATTGGATAAAATAGGGGGGAGCAGAAATGACTAAGATTATGGTTGTTGATGATGAGCTAGATTTAAGAGCAATGGTAGATATTATGATGAAAAACGAAGGTTATAACACTGAGATGGCTGTGGATGGCTCTGATTTTCTTGAGAAGGTCGATAGTTTTAATCCTGATATTGTCATCTTGGATGTGATGATGCCTGGATTAGAAACAGAAGAAATACTTGAGAAACTAAAGAAAAAGAAGAGCAAATCAAAGGTGATACTATTGACGGTTGTAAGGTTTGATAGGGATGAAAAGAGGATATTTGGACAGGGAAATGTCGTTGATTACATCAAGAAACCGTTTGATGTTGATGTTCTAATGGATGCTGTTAAAAAACATAAAAATTGAAAAATATCTTTGGTATAATTTTACAAAAAGTGGCTTACGGGATTAAACCTCCATTTTTTACCGGTAAAATGGTGTTCAAATCCCTTCCCCTGCACTAAATTTTTTTACACTGAATTCATTTCAACACCACGGCGTCAAGATGGTTCGATGATTATAAATTTCTTCATATATTTTTAGCATTTAGTATGTTTTCTAGGAATAAAACCAACTCATCGTGCATTATGCCCAACTACAAAATTTGTATAAACTCTTGATGCTTTTCATGATGAAGTATTTTGAACAGTTATATTGCATATCACCACACTCTTGGTAGCATTTTCATTATATCTTATAAATAAAAGCCTTGTGTTCTACTACATTAGTACAATATACACTACACATGTACACTACATATTTTCGAACTTACTTCAAGTATTGCGCAGCATCTTTCATAAGAGTTGGCAAGGGTTTTTTAAGGTGTCAAAAAGCAGTCAAACATTTACGATTTGCGGGACTAACTTGACGCCATGGTTTCAACATTAGTATAATCTCATTAAAAAGGAGAACAAGTTCTGTGTTTATTTGATTTGACTTTAAAAATTCTACTTTACGTGATTAATTTTAATTTCTTTCACGGGCTTAATAGGCAGTGTAAAACTAAACTTGCTTCCTTTGCCCATTTTGCTATCAACCCATATCCGTCCCCTGTGTGCTTCAACGATAGCCTTTGAGATGGCAAGCCCAAGCCCAGTTCCCTTTATATTTTTATCCCGAATTGATCCAGATTGGAAAAACATGGTAAAGATTTTTTCATGCTCATTCTTTGGTATACCCAATCCGAAATCCTGAATTTCAAACAGGATATACTCGTTTTTTTCCTTCGCACTAATATTGATTGATGCCCCCTCAGGTGAAAATTTAATAGCGTTACTAATGATATTTATTAGAACTTGTTTTATCTTATCAACATCAACACTAAGTGGTGGTAATCCTTCTGTTAATCGGGAGTCTATTTTAATCTTTTTCGCATCTGCTAACGGGTATATAATATCCGTAGTATCTTTGATTAGACTCTCCATAGGAATCTTCGCCACATTGAATTTCATTGTGTTTGCTTGTAGTTGCATTAAACTAACATAGTTATCAATTAAGTGGTCCAAAAAATTAGTATTTCGTTTCAGGATCTCAAGAACCTCCTTTTGAGGCTCATTAATTGTACCGAATTGTTCTCTCATCAACATTTGAACATAACCCCTAATTGAGGTTAAAGGTGTTTTTATCTCATGAGATGATTGGCTAAAAAAAGTATCCTTTAATACCACCTGTCTTAATAATTCAATATTTTCTGTTCTAACGTAATTTTTGATTTCGAGCAACTTATCCATCATATCTACAAAACCCTTTGCATAAATCCATTTCTCATTACGTCTGATTAGTGCAAATTTATGATTTTCCATAACGTCAATAATTTCTCTTGCTCCAATCTTATCAAGAGGGTACGAACAGATAGCTAAAATCTTGTTATTGAAAATTGTATTTTCAACCTTACTTTCATAATCCATAAAAGTTTTCCACCGATTAGGTCCAACCCATGAAATGTCACCTTCTATTCGTAATCCATCAAATCCCGCAGAACGAGCGTTGTCAAGTTTGTTTTTCCAATTCGTAATAACTGTTTCTCCATTGAATCTTCCTTTATTTAAATAGCATTCAGAATGTGAAAGAATCTCGAATTGGTTCTTTTTTTGATAAAATTCAATATTAGGTATCGCTGTTTGTAAAATCTCAAATGCCTTTTCCGTCTCTAACCCTTTAGGAATAACCCACGAGCAAAATTCATTATTTTCTAAACCTGCTTTGATATATGGTTTTGTAATATCAAAATAGTCATTGAGGGAGTCATAAAAAATACAGAGATGGGTCCCCCAAGGCACTTCATTGATTACCTCGAGACCTAGGTCTCTTGAACCTGGGTTTTTCATTTTTTCCCTCCGTCTAAAAATATAAAACTACGACACAATAGCTAATGATTTATCTTAAATGTTTCTATAAATATTATGATTTACAACATTTTTCCATTTTAATGTCTAAATGTTATAATTTGTGACACTGATTTCATTCAAACAATAGTTCCTAAAGATTTTACTGTTAAATTCTATTTCCTCTCCAACATGAGTAAAGGATATTTTTTACCGGTAAAAATGGGTTCAAATCTCGTTTGTCTGATAGATGTAAGGTTGTCTGCTATTAATTAATCATTTCCGTCTTTTTCTGAGTCTCCACAATCCTAATATAAAATTAAATCTTGGGACTTCTTTCATATATTGCCTGTATTCATCTCCCCATTTCAGTATATCAAGCTTCTCTTCCTCCATACGAACGCCATAGTAAATGTAAACAATCATTACAATAATAGCAGCAACTGAAAGAGGTGAGAATGGAACATATGCACTGAGAATGATAGGCAGCAAAATGGGCAATATCATAATTACACCTGCAGGGTGTCTCATAACTCGATATGCCCCTTCTTTGAAAAGGTATATTGTCTCATCGTGGTTAAGCCCTCCTCTTTTGTAATGCATACGAGTTGCCAAAATCCCAATATATATCCCAAGTGCTGAGAGAACAATTGAAATGTAGATTAATACCAAAGGAAAGTGAATTGCTGGCAGTTGATCAGAGAACATAGAGTTGAGCGGTAACCAAAGTATGAAATAAATAGCCCACGGAATAATTTCCCATCTTTCAGATTCTAAAAGCCCTCTCTCTTTAAGTCTTTTCCTTGCTTCCTTAGGAGTAATTTCTTCAGCCTGTAGTTTCTCCACTAAATCCTTTACTCGTCCTTCATCAACTGGCATCTTGCTTATCTCCTCGCCGACTACCAATTTATATCATTTCATTCTTTAAAAAACTAACAGTTAGAAGTATTGTTAGATATAATATTAGAAAACTCAAAATATCTTTGGTATAATTTTACAAAAAGTGGCTTACTGGATTAAACCTCCATTTTTACCGGTAAAAGTGTATTCAAATCTTGTTTGCCTGATGGATATGAGGATGATTGAAAAATAGTGGGATGGGCCAGTGGGTTCATTCAATCATATCTTTGTATTTCCCAGATATTTTTGTAGAAACCTCAAAATATCTTTGGTAATTTAGAAAAAATAAGAAGAGAGATTTCTTTCTCCTGTCTATCCCCCTCTCCACCAATAATATGAGCTTCATGGACGAATTCTGGGGGCAAAACTTGCATTTGGTGTAACCATCAATTTAGCTTAAGGCGGCTCAGAATGGCTTAAAATCAATTCTTAGGCAAAATAGATTTAAAGGTATATGTATGATTTGCTTTGTGTAATAAAACGAATTAATAAAAGATTTTATAAAGGAATTATTGTTTTGTAATGTAATTGTAATGTGTCAAGAGAGGGGAAATGGAAAGACAACCAGTTGAAATAAAACAAGTTAGCGAAAGAGAGATATGGGTAGGAGAAAGTAGATTGTATCTTGGAGAGGACAATATACTTTATGAAACTATAGTTGGAAAACAGGATTTGGAAACAGTAATTGCAATAAAGGATTCATTCGATAAACTTAGGAACCTGGTTGGAGGAAAAGTTAATGTTCTTGCGGACATTAGCAAATCAGAACAACCTACACCAGAGGCGAGAAAAGAAGTAAGGATAAGATCTGAAGAGAAAGAAGGATATGAAAAGATTGCTCTTTTTGGAATGCATCCAGTTGCAAGAGTTTTTGCAGCATTTATTATAGGACCTACTAAAAAAGAGAGCATGCGTTTTTTCAAGTCAAAGGAAGATGCTATTGCGTGGCTTAAAGAATAATTACACAAAGCATGTATGATTGATTATTTTAAAAAGGTAAATGAGAAAAAAGTAAAACAGAAAGCGAGAAATCTACATGCCATTAAAACAATAATTACAAAACACCATACTAGAAATGTGAAAAAGATTCAGGGATTCCTTGTTGAAGAATACAAGATTGCAGTTTCCGAGAAAACTATAAAGCGATACTTAACCAGAATTAAAAGAGAAACTCAGTTAGAAATTGCAAAGAAGGTAAAAATCGCCAAGGGGGAACAGAAAAAGAAGGAATCAGAGAAAACAACATACCCATATCTCATTAAAGACCCGAGTGGCAAAGAGCACCGTATAACCGGTGACAATATGACCATAACTATTGGATGGGGTGAATCAGGGATAGACAGAAAGTTTGGTGGCGTAGGCCTTGGCCTGACGATATCACAAGACATTGTTAATGCTCATGGCGGATGTATATGGATTGACAGTACTATGGGTAAAGGTAGCACATTTAAATTTTCCTTACCACTGGAAGTCAAAGATCTTGAAGATAAATTCAAAGAAATAGATGTATTCAGCTTCGAAAACAATAAATAAACCGATGTCGATTAAGGTTGATGTGAGGTAATAATTCAAAAAGTGGATGGGGAAGTATCATAGTCGTTGTTTATCAGAGGAGAGATTAAATGGGGGATGTACCGGAAATAGTAAAAATTCTAAGAGATGAGGAAAAGCTTGGTAGACCTCATAGTAAATCACATGATAGCTATAAACAATTGCATACCCTTGAAGATTATCAGAAGGAGATTGAAGAGCAAAATATCCAACTGAAAAAACTGGATAAAATAAAATCAAACTTTCTCAACGTTACATCACATGAGCTCAGAACACCTATGTCTTCGATAAAAGGGTACATACAACTGATATTAAAACGAAAACTTGGGGAGATTACTGAGGAACAGAGAAAAAGTCTTGAAATAGTTTTAAAAAATGCAAACCGTTTGGACCATCTCATCCAGGACATCCTTGACATCTCAAGGTTAGAATCTGGTAGGATGAAATTTATCCCAGGAAAAACAAATGTGAGAACCATGGTGGAAGAAACAGCTGAAACCATGCAGTCTTCTGCAGATGTAAAACATATCAAGATTAACACAGATATAGAGAATAATATTTCCGATCTAACTGTTGATCAAGAACGTATAGAACAAGTGCTTATAAACCTTGTAAATAATGCAATAAAGTTCTCACTAGATAATTCCAATATCGATATAAAAGTTAGAAGAGAAAAGGATGATATCTTATTTGAAATTCAAGATTTTGGACGAGGAATACCAGAGAATAAAAAGGATACTATTTTCGATGCTTTTTATCAAGTTAATTTAGGCGAAGATAAGAAACTTGGTGGTGTAGGACTTGGCCTTGCAATATCCCGTGGTATTGTTCTTGCTCATGGTGGCAGAATTTGGGTTGAAAGCATCCTAGACAGAGGAAGTACGTTTGCATTTATACTGCCAGTTAAACCAGTACAGGATGTTGAAGGCAGATTCAAAGAGGTAGATGTATTTGGAGTTGAAGATAGTAGATAGAGTATGGGAAAGGTTTTAAAAAGAATATGTTTGAATATGTTGGAGAGAAGAAAAAATGACAAAGATAATGGTTGTTGATGATGAAAAAGATCTCAGAGATATGGTCAATCTCATAATGCAAAAAGAGGGATTTGAAATGGAAATGGCAGAAGATGGGGTAGATTTTCTAAATAAAATCGATGATTTTCAGTCCGATCTTGTCACACTTGATGTAATGATGCCAGGGTTAACAATAAAAGAAATACTTGAAAAACTAAAGGAGAAGAAGAACAATTCAAAGATAATATTGCTCACGGTTGTAAGATTTTCAGAGGAGGAAAAAGAGAGAATATTTAAAATGGGAAATGTGGTTGATTATATTACTAAACCATTTGAACTTGATGAGTTTGTCAATATTCAGTACTTCGGAAAGTAGATCCAATTTTTCAAATTTATTGCACTAAATCCAATAAATGTATGAAAAATAATCAAGAATTTATCACTTTGAATGGATGAAGAAACTAGTTTTGACCATAATTATTTCTTTAATACTTGGCG
>CAZXHI010000051.1:0-2458 GCA_964640555.1 uncultured Thermoplasmatales archaeon
AAAGAAGTATTGCCGGGTTCAAAACCTGCTTTTGTATCTACTGAATCAAAGAGTTTAAAGAAAACTGTGAAAGATCCAGATGTGTATGGAAATACAGAATTGTATCCGTTCAGCAGGTACAGCTACACCACAAGAGCCGGCCTAGATAATGAGGAACATGTTAATTATCTCACAGTCAGATGTTATCCTGTTAGATATTCCCCAAAACAAAATATTATTTATTACAGTGAAAACATTGAGATTAATGTACTCTATAAAGAGCCTTCGATTCCAATAGTTTTTCCTAATGAATATAAATTGGTTATCATTGCACCAGAAGAATATTCAGCAGGAATTCAGCCATTGGTGGAACATAAGAATAACCATAATGTAACTACTATGTTTAAATCATCTGAGGAGATATATTCTGAGTATAACGGCAGAGATGAATCCGAACAAATTAAGTATTTCATTAAAGATGCAATTGAAGATTTTGGTGTTACCTATGTTTTACTTATAGGAAGTGTTTATAAACTCCCCATGAGAACAAGTTATATTAGAATATGGGATCGATGGGTACATGCCACACTCACTGATTTATACTATTCAGATATTTATGATACGGACGGTGAATTTTGCAGTTGGAATTCGAATAATAATAGTAAATTCGGAGAGACGGTGGGAGATCAACTGGATCTTTGCCCTGATGTGCACATAGGGCGACTTGCTTGTGATAAATTTAAGGAAGTAGAAACAGTAGTTGATAAAATCATTCATTATGAAAATGAGGCTTTTTATCAAGACTGGTTTAACAATATGATCTTTATCGGTGGAGACACGTTTATACAGAACCCAGGTAATGAAGGAGAAGAAATCAATGAAATTAATATGAATATTATGTCTGATTTTAACCCATCTGCTATAATCTGGACATCAAAAGATAACTTCAATCGAAAAACAATTTCTGGGGCAATTAACGAAGGCGCTGGTTTTTTAGATTATTCAGGCCATGGATTTGAACATGGGATGGGTACATATCCACCTTCCGACAAGAATTTTAAGGTATATCTCACTCCGTATATTAGGGATCTAGTGAATGGGTATAAACTTCCAATTATATTTTTTGATGCTTGTCTAACCACAAAACTTGATTTTACACTTGGTGATCTTCTCAGCTATAAGGAATACCAAATTTTTAAAATCCTTACGCTAATACCAGGAATTGATGAAGATATGAAACTACCGTGTTATGCATGGTATTTTGTAAAACATGAAGGTGGCGGTGCAATTGCTACAATAGGTGCAACCAGAACAGCATTTGGAGGAGTAGAAGCAGGTGCAGGAAAAATATCTATTGAATTCTTTAAAGCTTATAACAGCAGTGAGATGCTTGGTCAAATGATGACAAAAGCTCAAAATACATATATTACTGATGTACCCTGGGATGAATTTACAGTTGAAGAATTCACACTCATTGGCGATCCAAGCTTAAAACTTGGAGGATATTCTTAATTAATTTCCTCCAAATTATCTTTTCTTTTCTATGATAATTCTAAGGCTACAAAAGAGATCTCTTTTCATCCTTATGAACCATTTTTTTAGGGTAGAATAAGGAGGGGCAATGCTCTGTAAGGTGGTTTTCTCCTTAAACTCTAGACTTTTTACTGGAAGTTTTTAAGGTGGGTTAAGTTTTCCCAGCCTGAGTTTACTAATACCAATTGTTTCTAAAAATGATTCAATATTTATTAATGGGGAAAGATTTAAATTATCTTATTACTTATCATTTCTTAGGAGATAAAAAACTATGAATAAAAAGGTAATTTCAGTATTTTTATTATTATGCTTTACAACCAGTTATATTTGCATTGGTGAAATCGATGCATCAAATGAGCCCCAATATTCTTCAATTGAATGCATTGGTGAATATGGAATTCAATGGATGAATAACTATGGCCCCAGTCAATCAGGCGGACGATATGAAGGACCTCAACCTATTGGTGATTGCGATGGAGATGGAGATAATGAAGTTCTCATTGGAGGACGTGATGCAAAAATAAGTGTTATGGAATGGAACAGTCAAAAACAAATCTATGAAGAAACGCATTCTCTCCATAGTCCATTTTATTATTTTTTCCTTCTAAATCAAATGTTTAATTCAGAAGCTCGTGATCCTCCAAATGCTGGGGGGTTTGCCATCGGTGATTTAACAGGTGATGGAAAAAATGAGATTGCAGCAACATGGTATACAACTGTTTATAAATGGATTGCAGGGCAATATAGAATTATCGGGTTCAACCCATGGATTTTTCAGAATGGGGGTGGAAATGCTGACTGCTACATTGGTGATTGTGACAATGACGGACAAAACGAGTTGATCATGAGTGGCGGGGGTTCCCGTAACAGCCCAGTTCCGGAGATAGTTATTTTTAAATGGAATAGCTGGAGGCTTGTGAAAGTAGCAGAATGGGATGATCCAGGA
>CAZXHI010000052.1:0-4119 GCA_964640555.1 uncultured Thermoplasmatales archaeon
GTGTATCCTTTTGTTATAACTGATGGGTGGTTTAATACCATGATTTGTGCAGTAAATGATTTTGCGACGGTTGGCGGATCATTTGTTGGTCCTGCCACATCTCCCCTTCTAATTTCGTTTTTGGCTATGCCCCTCAAGTTCACACCAACATTGTCACCAGGTATCGCCTGACTTAACTGTTCGTGATGCATTTCAATGGTTTTACACTCTCCAGTAACACCGCCAGGTTTCATACTTGGTTTGAAGATTAGTTGTTGTCCAGGTTTCATAATCCCTGTCTCTATTTTTCCAACAGGAACTGTGCCCACTCCTTTTATGGTATAAACATCCTGAATAGGCCATCTGAGTGGCAGGTTTGTTGGTTTTTCAGGGACATTAAATTTGTCAATTGCCTGTAAGATCGTATCTCCCGACCACCAATCTATCTTGCCTTTTTCTTTAGTGTTGTCTCCCACGAATGCAGAAACTGGGACATACTGTATTTGATCACCCTTATATCCTACACTTTTTGCAAGCTTGTCAACATCAGCTTTTACTGTTTCATATCTTGATTTATCATATGCTGGTTTTGTATCATCCATCTTGTTTATTGCAACAATCATTTGTTTAACGCCAAGAGTTCTTGCAAGGAACATGTGTTCTTTTGTCTGGGCCATTACCCCATCTGGAGCAGCCACAACAAGAATCGCAGCATCTGCCTGCGAAGTTCCAGTAATCATATTCTTAACAAAATCTCTGTGCCCTGGAGCATCAATGATGGTTATGTAATATTTATCAGTGTTAAATCTCTTATGAGCTACATCTATTGTAACCCCTCTTTCTCGCTCTTCCTTTAGATTGTCAAAAATCCATGCGAGAGCAAAACTTTCCTTTCCTTTTGCTTTTGCTTCTTCCCTATATTTGTCGAGCATGTGTTGAGGGAATTGCCCAGTTTCAAGCAATATTCTTCCAACTAATGTGGATTTTCCATGATCGACATGACCAATAATAACTAGATTCAAATGCGGTTTATCTGCCATAATCTCTTACCTCCTTCCAAGTTAGATTCAACCTTGGTATATAGGCTTTTTCATATATACAACCTTTTAAGGTTTGATAGCGTATAAACTTCCTATTTATAAGATTTATCCTGGAAAACCATTGGCTGACAAGAGTAAATGAACTCGGAGGAAATTTAACATTTTATCTACCAAATCAAGGCGCAAAAATGGGTAACTCCTCTAAAAATGTATTACAATAGCTCCAGAAGTAAATATCTATGCTAAGTTTTCTAGAAAACGAACATACGGACTATCATAAGTATCTGTTACAAAACGATTATTTAATGAAGGGTAGTGGTTTCATTTTTTATGTAGAATATTTATATATCGGCAATCCTATTATATTTTGCAAAAATATAAAGGCGGAAAAGCAATATGAGTAAAAAGAATCTGCGTGAAAAATCGATGGCTTTTGGAATGATAGTTTTGTTTTTGGGAGCTGGTATTGTGTCAGCCATAAACAGTAATGTAACGTTCGGTGAAGGATTTAATCATCAACATCAGCAAATAGGAATAAATTCTGCCACTAAAATCGCAAATACGAAACTTTCTCGGTTGGGGAAGTCCAATGATTTCTCCATTGGAACTTCAACTGAAATATACAGAGATAATGGAAATGTGGTATTGTTATACATATTTGATTTACAACCTAAAGGTTATATCGTATTGTCCGCGGATTCTGATCTGCCACCCGTAATTGCATACTCTTTTACTGATAATTTTTGGAGCGGCGTTTCCGAGAACAATATTCTTCTTCAGATTCTTATAGCAGATATAGAACTTCGTTTAGAAAACATTAAAAATTTGCCAGAAAACATAGTTGAAAGTAGAAATTTATTATGGAACAAATTTCTAGATGAAGAAAATGAAAATTTGATAAACACAGATTTTGAACAATGGCCACCAGAAGGAACAACTTCAACAGGAGGATGGTTGGAAACAAAATGGCACCAGAACTCGCCGTTTAAAGATTTTTGTCCCATGGATAGAGACAAAAGAAGTGTTGCAGGATGTCCTGCAGTTGCTATGGCCCAGATTTTGAATTATCACAAAACTACCAATAACGTGGCTTTTAATGACAGTGACGATTATTATCACAGTTATGGCAATCGGTTCTGGATTGATGATGATCATGAGGAATATGATTTTCCTTCTTTTCCGGAACTAAATGACTATCTTGATACTCTTGCTTATCATTATGATAACCAACTCTTGATTACAGATGAGGACAAAGCAACTCTTAATTTTGCTTGTGGAGTTGCAGCAACTCAAGTCTATGCTTCTGGAGGATCTGGTACTTTTGGAGTGGATCAAGCATATGATGCATACATTAGATTTGGTTGCGATACTGTTGAATTGTTGGATGAAAGCAATACCGATCTTTATGAGAGAGTGTCGCAAAACATGAAAGATGCTTTTCCTGCACACCTAGCAGTGGTTACTCCCAGTTGGAATGCAGGACATAATTTGGTAATTGATGGTTACAACACCGATGATTATTATCACCTTAATTTTGGGTGGGGGGGAACATACAATGGCTGGTACTTAATACCCGACGAAATAATTATACCAGATTATGAATTAACTGTAATTGAAGGTATTATAGTTGACATTATGGACAATGATGCTGGCCCTGACTTGGATTGTAATGGGGCCCTCAGTTGGATTGACGTAAAATCAGGCGATGTTGTCACTGGCAGTTTTACTGTAGAAAACGTTGGAGAACCTACTTCGGAACTTGACTGGGAGATAGAATCATATCCCACTTGGGGCACATGGACTTTTGCACCGTTGAATGGAGATGATCTAACCCCTGAAGCTGGGGCAATTACTGTGGAAGTGTCCGTTGTTGCACCAGATAAGAAAAATAAAGAGTTCGATGGGGGTATAAAGATAGTCAATAGGGCGGCTGGTGGTGATCAGTGTTATATACAGGTTTGCCTTGCAACGCCAAGAATCAAGACTATCGACCCATTATTGTTCCAATTCTTAGAACGGCTCATTCAGCGTTTTCCATTGTTAGAGTACCTATTGGATGTCTAGTGGAACACGAAAAACACTCGTTCATCTCTCCTTACTTTTACATAGCTAGATACAGGAGATAAATTGGCACCTATATTCTAAAAATTTAGCACCAAAAGAAAGGACTATCACAGATGGTAAAATGGGCTCGTTGAGATTTGAACTCAAGACCTCCGCCATGTCAAGGCGACGTCATAACCAACTAGACCACGAGCCCTTGGCGATGTCTGATTATAAGACACTGCCTTAGAATTTTCACATGTATGCAATATCATCTTTATGTTCTTTACGCTTTACTGATTCTATTTCCCTGGTAAGTTCCTTTATATCGATTTCCCCATCTATAAGCCTTTGCAACACTTTGGTGGCCTCTTTCAGCCCGTCCTTGTCATTATTTTGCAATGCCTGCGGTTCGTCATACCTTCTGTCCAGAAACTCTTTCACTGTACCGTCGTCCGTATGGTCATATCGCAGTGTTGTCTCTATGTATTTATGCCTGGCCATTCTCTGTATTGTTTTTGGATTCACGTTCTCGTTGAAATAGTTGGTGATTACGCTTGGTTTTATTAGGTAGGGGTATACGTTGCGCTTTATTTTTGCCCTTGCAGCCAGCCTCTTGGTAAGATTGTATACAAAGTCCGGTCTGCTGCTTTTCGGTGGCAGCCCTTTGCAATTGCCTTTGTCAATGATGATGAGTCTGTCTTCATCCTCCTCTCGTTTTGGAGAAACCCGGTGCTTCTTGTATTCCGTTATCTTCTCTTTTAGTGACCTGCTCATTATGATGTAGTTATTGCCTGTTTTTGTGTCGTCCAGGTAGATTTTTCTGTTCTCAAAGTCTATGTTGCCGAACTCCAGTCTGCATATCTCTGATGGCCTGAGCAAGCCGTCCACTTGCATTGACACCACCATTTTCTCCAGTGATGTTTCCGCTGCTGCAATATACTTGTCCATCTCTTCCTTGTTGAGCACCTGTTTGTTTGATTGTTCCGAATCAGGCACATGTATCAGCAGGTCTTCCCGACCCAGAAATTTGCCTGTAAAATTGTTCACGGCGCTG
>CAZXHI010000053.1:0-2947 GCA_964640555.1 uncultured Thermoplasmatales archaeon
CCATGTATGAAGATATATACAATCTATATCCCAGTTATCTTGAATTGAATCAGAAGCTTCTGTAGCGCCAATAAGTTGAATGGTGTATGTTGATGAGATTAATCCTGCTGCAGTAAAGTTATTCCATCCGATACTTGTTATCGTACCAAGATTCGTCCAAGATCCGCCATTGTAATAATTAATATTTAGATTCTCTGAACCAGTATGGGAATCAACGTAAATACAGACTTCTTTGTTTTCTTTTTCATAATCTGCTGTGGTCCACTGATATTCAAAATCTATTTCGTAATTTATGGAATTTTCTGGATTAATAGCCACTGTAATAGTACCCCACTGTTCACCTGCAGTCATAAAAAAATTGGCTGAATCCGTTGAACTAGCAGAGGTTTGTACCTTATATGCCACAGCAGTATGTGTCTCACCATTTGAACCAGTTGATTGCACCGTATATATACCAGTATGTCCAGAAGGATAATTGCTTCCGAAACCGTAGTCATCATCATCAGCACTCATTAATCGTAAAACAAGAGTATTGTTCTTTGTAGTCGTAGTTGAAAGACAATTTGGAGAATTAGACGATCCTGTATTCGTCGATGATTGTGCATTAATCGGGTTATATGTATCCACGCCACTAATCCGTACTATTCCAACTGCTAACTGATCAGAGTCAGTAGATGCGAATGTATAAGTTGACGGTTCAGAAGCAGCGGCTATTTTGTAAGAACATAGGAAGGTACTCCCGCCAGTGCTGAGAGTTGAGAAAAAATCAGTCCAACCAGTAGGTGAACTGAGTGTACCACTTGCACTATCATGAGTAAAGGTTGAAACAAGTAAATCTCCTTCAACAGTACCAAGTGGTTTGTCAACATTGACGCTAGCTCGGTTATTAGAAGTACTAGCAGTTGAAAAGACTTCGACTGCAGGGGGAGAAGGAGAACCACCTGTGTTTTCTTCTTTGATGTTCATCACATCTAAGTCAGGTGCTGTGTCCTGTACATTGGCAAAATTTGTCTCAGTTCCTTTATCGGGGCTAGCATCTTCATCACAACCATTGATATCAACTGTGTTGTTGTTCTCATCAGCTATATAAGTACCATCCCAGGTGCTGTTATCATCACTCCAACGATAATACAACGTAACAGTATCTAAATCAGAATCGCCAGTAGCACTAACAGCAAGTGGAGAAGATGCTTGATTGTATGGACTAATCGTACCAACAGATGTAGCTAGTGAAGGAATGGCCGTTGTTTCGCCCTCCTGTAGAACTCCCATCATCACTATGGAATTGCTATCCATATCAACTACAGTAGCCTCGACTTGCAAATTTGTCATATCCCCAGATGGATAGACTAGCCGCTCACCTATATCCCATCGATTATTTCCATTTGAATCAATTAAATAATCATCAACTGTCGCACTAATCCTTGTCCCCCCTACGATGAATGAGACTGTTACATCTAAATCCAGTGAGTCCCCACCGCGATGCTCAAGTATTATATTGTTACCTTCTATTGTTCCAACAATGTCTACAACAGGTGATGACGGCGTAAATGGATAGGACATAACAATAAAATACAATATGGAGAAAAGTGCTACACCTATTCCTACCATTAAAATAGCTCCAATGACCTCCGAGACCGCATCATCCGATTTTTTCCATTTTATTTTCATATCCATTATCCATCCTTTAAAATAAAAATTTAAAAACAAAAAGGGATATCACACCAAGAACAAAACTGTATCTAAGCCCTGAAGAAAGTTTACCATCCATCATGAATCCCCCCATCATACCTGCACCAATACCTTGAACAAAAACAAATGAAGACAAAGCGTATTTTAATGCCATTGGATCCACCGTATTCATCATTACACCAGCCATTTCTACCGTGTTTTTCTGACTCTCGAAAAATGACGCGAACAGTGTATTGTTAAGTGTCATAATTATTCCAAGGAACACAAAAAAACTCATTATAATTACAGAGGTATAGGTAGACATTTCCGATTTTCTCTGTTCTTCAATATTATTAATTTGATTGATCTCCTTTGCTGCTGCCATAAAAACTTTCGACGTCATACCCCCCATTCTTAATCCTGTATTTATCGAGACAACTATTCTCTTAATGATTGCTGATCTCATCCGGTCAGCAAAATTATCAAAAACCTTTGTTACTGGCATACGCCAAGATAGTTCATATTTCATTTTTTCTATTTCAGGGGTTAATCTTCCATAACGGCCTTTTGATGCAATTTTTATTGCATCAAAGACAGTCATCCCTGAGGAGATACAGTTACCCATTTCAACCACAAAATCTGGTAATCTCATCTCAATTTCTCGCTGCTTTTGCGCTTGTTTATGACAATAGAAGGTAATAGGCCCTATGAAAACCAGCACTGATAGGAAAAAAATATCAAAGAAGAAGTATGTAGTAAAATTCATGTATTTGTAATAACTAAATACATAAATAATACAGTAAAAAAAAAGCAACAGGCTTGTCGAAAGAAGCAGAATTAAAATAAATGGTCTGTTTTTTTTATAAAACTCTTTAATAGAATGTTTTTTCTTTGAATGAGGGTTTCTTATTTCTTCTATACTTGTTGATCTTATGAGAACGTAATATCCACCATATGCTATTGGTAGAACCAAAAATGAAAAAATATATAAAATCTCTATAGTGAAACTTGAGGAACCACCAAAAAACCCCATTACGGATATAATGATTACGAGAAATATCGGAAATGCAATAAGCGTGGTGACAAATGTTTCTGCGAGAATGCCAAGAGTATCTAAGCTTTTCTTTCTTGCTAAAAATTCATCTGCCATGTACTGATCTACAATGTTTGATAGGTAAATATGAAGATCACTGCCTGATTGAATAGCGCCTATTATTCCCTGGAGAAACGATTTGAATTTTTTTGAAGGAGTGTTTTCAATGGCGTGTTTTAACGC
>CAZXHI010000054.1:0-2684 GCA_964640555.1 uncultured Thermoplasmatales archaeon
GTGGAAAAGAATTTGAAGAGCTAGTGATGGATCTTAAATCAGCAGGGGTTCCCATATATCCTTCATCTTGGAGAACGGCACGATCGATGAGGGCATTGTATTTAGAAGGGGAGAGAATAAAAAGAGAAAAAAGTAGTTAATCTACCCATTCAACACCAAGAACCTTCTCCCAATCAGGTTTTCTTTTCTCCCATTTTTCCACATATTCTTCAGGTACACATTTTTTACAAATACCAAGAATATTAAAATAGCATGAAGGGCAAACTGACCTGCCACATTTTAAACAGACAGACTTTGCCTTATTTTCGCCACATATCTGACATGTACCGGTGGGTTTCTTTTCATTTTTTTTAGATGTTTTCTCCACTCTTGTAATCTCCTTAATCTCATCTCTTGTTTCTTTTAACCATTCCAGTAATTCTTCATTCATTGATGTATCGTCTTCTTTAATTCTTTGCTTTTCTTCATCAGGGAAACCAGACTCTTTTTCCATCTAAAACACCTACCCCAAATAGCCAGAGATTTATCGCTACCATTAAACAAAAATTAAACGCATTTCTTATATATCTTATTTGCCCAGAGTTACTAAGATTTTGTCTTTTTGTGAACAAAATTTGCAAAAAGATGGAAAAATGGCGTTATAATAATTAGGGCTAATACATGCCACGGGAAAAGAGTCTCCATGAACCAGTTATCTGTCGTGAGACCGGAAACCTGTAGTAAACAGCTCATCAAAAAACTGAAAATCAAGGTGCCTGCTATAAAATCAAGTTGATCGAAAATAATCCAATTCTCGCCACGATCTTTTCCAACCCGCCGCTTAAAGAAGCTTTCAATAATATCGCCGCACAGTGCCCCAAAGCACAGTGAAAAAACTATCGGAATCATCAAAGGAAAACCTTCAAAATCAAGATTTTCAAACTGTAAAAAATTATATTCGGTTGGCGCAATGTACTTTGCCGCGACAGATAGTCCGAAACCTGCAGTCATCCCGACAAAAGCACCAGCAAACAAACCTCGCCAAGTCTTACCATCACCTAGAACTCTTTTTCCATCCTTCCAAGTTTTATCAAAATCAATAGGTGTTCCCCCTCCAACAAGAAGTGCACTTGCATTGGCAACATACGCAGGAAGTATAATCCAAAGAGCTTGAAGAATTATCTCATACACCATACCAAAAGAGTAATACAAATTTACCTTAAAACAATCTTCGTAAAAATCAATACAAAAAATCAGTCTTTTCTACACAATTTCAAGCCTTTATAACAAAACTTACTTGATCTTTTTACTACGCCTTTCATAGAGAGATTAGTAAGACCGAAATTTTCTGCCACCATATTGCCAAATTTACCGTCCTCGCCTAGAAAATCGTAGATTTCACTTTCTAATTTTTCAAAATCACCTAGATTTAAAGACGCTATGGTAAAAATCTCGCTTATCTCGCTTACAGGACAAGAAATATTGATATTAAATGCAGAATAATAGGAGCGGTACTTTTTTTGAGGTTTACCACCAATACCTTCCTCTGGTGTAGTCCATTTGGTTTCCACAAGTTTCATTTTATCAAAAAGCTCAAGGGCATTTATCCCGATTTCGCCGTATTTATCTTTTATCTCGCTTAGGGGTTTCCATTCAGACATAACCTCCCTAAAAACATCCTTCTTCGTTTTGTTATCAAACGCCCGTACTAAAGGTACTAAATCAGTGGAGTCGTTTACCACTTTGGTTCTCATCATAATATCTGCCTTTTGTAACGATACAACAGAGCTTCGCATATATAAGAGTTTTGTATATTATTAATATTAATACATTTATTTTAATTCTAGCATTAAAACATATTTATACATGAATGCTTGTGTTTGCAAATACACCAATAAAATGGGAAAATATCAATCCTCCATCCAAACAACATGAACAAAGACAAACATGTTATTTTAGAACATCTAACACAACGCTTTGTATCTTTCAAGCAAGACAGATAAAACAATTATTTTTTCTTTCGCGGCATATAGAATGACATAAATAATAACACCATGGAAGTACCAATTAAAAGTCCAAGAAGACCCAAAAAGACTTCAATTTCGTAAGACAATGACTGATAAATCAATAAAATCATTACTGTCAAATAGACTATGTAAGCGACGATATAAATTTTACCCATTCCAATCCAAATATTCTCTTTATCATATTAACATTTTTGGATGTTTTAACTAGCTGAATCTAAAATGAAAACTCAAAAAACTTACGTTTCGAATGAAATCACCCCAGTGCAGAAATATGGACTTGTCGGGATTTGAACCCGAGGCCTCCTCCATGCCAAGGAGGCGATCTTCCGAGCTGATCTACAAGCCCAATGTGTCGTAATAGGAAGCACTGAAACAAATTTTAGCAAATAAAACTATTAGGCAGGATAGTTTTATTCATTGATTTAGTAGTTCCTACAACTTTTCTTTTACTGTAATCTTACAATCAGTTTTATTGTTTTCGGATTCCCTGTAGAGGGCAAGTTTTCATTTCCCTTGATTAACAAGCCCCGTAAAAGTATACTTCAATCATTCTATCATCTAAAAAGTTATTCGGTTTTGCGATAGGCACTAAAAAGTGTGTAATCCCCACATAGGGACAAAGAACTAGAGGTGAAACGGGCATAGGATTATCCAAACTCATGTTCTTACCTTAAATGT
>CAZXHI010000055.1:0-4874 GCA_964640555.1 uncultured Thermoplasmatales archaeon
TCCCGCTTCTCTCATCTTATTGTAATTCTCTGGATGTTTTTCAAAATACTCGTGGATTGGCGCAAGAATCTTATTTATGTAACTTGCCGTACCATTCTTCAAGTCAAGGGGGTGAAGTCCATCAACAAAAGCATTTTCTAATTCTTCGTATGTCGTGAACTCTAGATTTCCACCAAACTTTTCTGGTCTCTCAATCAAAAACGATTCATCCTTCAGTTCGGGAAAGACAACGTATTTGCACATCTCAAAAACTGGGTTCCCTTCAATCTGCTTCTCGGGACAAAATGCCTTACTGATCTTTTTCTTCACACTGGCAGGATCATCATGAATCGAGATCATAGAATCAGGTTTACTCTTACTCATCTTTGCCTCAATTGGATCCATACGTCCACCTGCTTGAAGTCCTGTTAGAAGTGGTGTATGAATGGCAACAGGGGGTTTTCTCCCAAGTTTTTTAGATACATCTCGGGCAAGCATATGGGCATGGCGTTGATCTGTTCCACCATATGCAACATCCAAATCAAGATAAAAGATATCAGAAACCTGCATTGCTGGATAAAAGAGTTTTGATAGATCTTTTTCTCCTTCCTCTGCATCTCTACCCATTATATCCATGGCACGTTTCACACGTGCAACAGACGTGGCTTTAGAGGTTCTCAAGACAAGCTCCCAATATTTGGGATCACTTACATAATCACTGGCATAAACAAATTTCACTTGGTCTTTATTTACGCCCATTGCAGCAAAGCAATCTTCCATGTATTTCCCACAGAGTTTGATTTTTTCAATATCTCCACCCAGTTTGTCATTGATGTATGCATGCCAATCTGCAAGAAGTACGGTAAAATCAAAATCACAATCAAGAAAATCCTTGATCTTGTTAGTACAGATCTTCCACCCAATGTGAACTGATCCAGATGGCTCAAAACCAATGTATGCTTTAGGTCTCTGTTTTTCAAGAACAGTTCTTAATTCTTCGATTGTGACGATCTCTTCTACATTGCTTGTTAGTAACTCTAATCTACTCATACGAGAAAGTAGAATGCAGCATCCTATTTATGGTTATTTCGATAAAGATTGGATTTATTCCCTTGATTTACAAAATCAATCAATTTTAAATATTAAATACTGCATTTATATAAATAAATTGGTTTGGATTTATGTTTGTTTGGAGGATATTAGATTATGAACTGTAAAATAATATGCGTTTATGTCGTTTTTATTCTTGTCTTGACAGGTTTTTCTGCAACGTCAGCAATGAGTTGTGATAAAACAAATCAAAGAGAGACATTGGTAGGAATTGATGAAGCTTTTTTTCAAGATGGGGAACTAACATTTGGAGGAGATCAGCACTTAGATAAGTTAAACATTGAGGGTAGAATAGAAGAGAAAAACCTTGATTTATATCAAAATCTAAAAGAAAAAACAATTTCATTTCATTTTGATCATTCTAAATGCAAATCTTACAAAATGGATAAGGGACATGTCTACGTTGGTATTGGGGATTTAGAACCTTTTGGTTTGCCCGGTAATCCAATGCTGCCAATGGAAACATATGTGTTGGAACTACCAAAAAATGCAAAAATAATTGAGATTGGAGTAGTAGGCGGAGTTTATAGTGAAATAAAGAACAAATTACATATCACTCCAAATCCTCAACCCGTTTTTTGGTCTAATTTCGAGACTGAGGGTGAAAATATAGTTAATAGATTAATCCCAAATATGGATATATATGGTAGTGACCGGTTATTTCCAGGAACGGCTCTATCCTATAATGTAGGGGAGGATAGTAAACTAACAAAGGTTTTCGTAAAGATTTATCCAATTCAATATATGCCAAAGAGCGGTAAGCCTTTCTTACTTGCAGACGGGCTAATTAAATTATACTATACAATTGAAGAGGAATCCCCCAATTTATCAATATCTGGATGCAGTGATAACATAAACATAATTATCACACCTCCGTCCTTATATGATCCTGCATCGCAACTGAAAGAACTTCATGATGGGGAGGGAACATTGACTGGTATTGTTAATACAACCTGGATATATGATAACTATGAAGAGGCAGATGACCCTCCATGTCCAGGATATGGCAATTCTACTTATCATGCCGGGGACGAGATTTGCAATTATAATTACAGTCTTGCAAAGAGAATTTTAGCATATTTAAACGATACTGCAAATCATCCTAATTTACAATATGTTACACTTCTTGGAAATGCGAGACTTGTACCACCTAGTTATTATTATGAATATTATTCTACATGGGTGCCAACAGATTTCTTTTATTCTTCACCGGATTATGATTTAGTACCAAATTATAAAGTAGGAAGACTACCGGTAAACAACTCAGAAGAAGCATCTCATGTGGTAAATAAGATAATGGACTGGGATGCATCATCAGATCTTTTTGGAAATATTACTGTTGCTGGTGGTAAACCATTTAGCACTTCATATGATATTGGAGAAATGATAGTTATTGATTCAATAAATCAGGGCTTATTCAGAGGTATTACCCCAAGAAAATGTTTTAGAACCGAACTCTCATTTGATAGATTAAATCTAACAAAATCATTGATGGGAGAAACAGGGATTTTGTACCATATTGGACATGGGAGTGGTTATGCTTGGAGTTTAGAGGGGGACCCATTAGGTGTTGAAGACCTTATGGATCTTTCACAAAGTAATACATCGCCAATAGTAGTATCAATTTCATGTGTGAATGGTGCATTTGATACGAATTTGGTGGACATGGGTTTTAATGTATCATTTGGTGAATCCTTACTGCTTTCAGACGCTGGAGGAATAGCATATATCGGCGGTTCAAGAGGTAACGCAGGTTTACCAATATTTGCGTTAGACGAAGGTTATCTCAATATTTTTAAAGAAACATACATGGCTGCGATGCTGACATATCTATTTGAACCATTTTACAATGGAACGAGTACACTTGGTGATCTTACATTTCACGCAGTTGCACGATATGTTGAAAGTCATGATTTTACTGATCCTGTGGATAGTTACACATTTTTTGCTTTTATATTGTTAGGTGATCCAGCTTTAAAGCTGCCTGTAAGACCAACTGGCGATGAATATCAACTTCCGATGTCTCATGTTGAGGATCCATTGACTTTTATCGATATTCTGGATTTGGAACAATCGTTTTTTAGTCCTGGTGTTGCAGACAGTGGTGAAGTTTCTTTGAACCCTATGGGGGAAAATATTACATATATTTCAAGTACTAATTCTCCAAATGTTGATATAAAAATAGTTGACGGTCTTTTATTTGAAGATGTGGTTGTAGAGAGGGCCACCATACCTACACTGGATGGTGGCGTTTCACTTGATTTCACACCAAACAGGAGCTCATTGTATTCCATTAGAACTATTACAGGGGATGGTAGAGAAGGATGGTTATTTGCGGCATCTGCTCGGATCGTTGATGATGATTATGATGAGACAACACCTGGAATTGGGGTAACTAAGTGGGCAAAAATACAGGATGCCATTGATAGTTCTACAAACTCTGAAATTATTTATGTCTTTAATGGGACATATTATGAAAATGCATGTCTTGATAGCTCGGTAAGAGTTATTGGGGAGAATAATGGGGCAACAGTCATTGATGGTGGTGGCAAAGGCACTGTTGTTAGTATCATTGGGGAATTATGTAGCATTTCTGGTTTTTCAATAATAAATAGTGGTAGTCAAGATGGTGATTCAGGATTATCTATTGAGGCGGATATGTCTTTTGTCGCAAATAATATAATTAAAAATAATGGTGGGCGGGGTGTAGCAATAAACAGAGATGTATATTATTCAATTCTTCTATACAATAAGATATCGAATAATTCGTATGGTGTTTATCTAGAACCCGATTGTCTTCTTGCTGCTGTTTTTTCCAATATTATACGTAATAATGATTGCGGGATTTTACTTTCTAATTCAGGGTCATCAATGCTTGCTGGCAACGAAATAATTTTTAATGATGTTGGTGTACATTTAAAAGACTGTAATGTATGTATGATATACCTTAACAATATCACAAACAGTAAACTTGGTATTTATCTAGAGAATTCAGAAAATAATCCAATTGGATTAAATAATTTTATTGACAATGAAAGACATGCTAAATTCTATAAATGCAGGAGAAATATGTGGGTTCAGAATTTTTGGGACAAATCTAGAATACTTCCAAAGTTTATATTTGGACGAGCAGGATATCTTGGTTTAATTCCATGGATAAATATTGATATTATGCCTGCGAAAACACCTAATGATATTATTATCCCATTGTGGAGTAGGATTATGTAGTTTATCTTTCAAGTTTTTTTACGACTCTTTCAACAATTTTCTCAGAGGCACCAAGGTAGTTATTGGGATTTAGCGCATCGTCCACCTCTTTAGGTGTCAAAAGTTTAGACTTTTCATTTTCCTCTAAAAACACTTCTTTTAATGTTTTATTTTCTTCAACTGCCATTAGTGCTGTCTTCCTCATCAACTCATGTGCATCTCCGCGACCCATGCCCTTCCCAATAAGTGTCGTCATCAATGATTCAGCCATTGGAAGTCCTTTTGAGATCTCCATATTCTTAAGCATCCGATCAGGGAACACCTTAAGATTTTTGAATACTATATTTGTCTGATATACAATCCAGTCTGTTAGTATTAGTGAATGTGGCAAGATGAAACGTTCACATGATGAATTACATAAATCACGTTCATGCCATTGAATGGAGTTTTCAAAAGCAGGCGTTATAAATCCACGAACGACTCGCGCTAATCCAGATATCTGCTCAGAGGTTATTGGATTTCTTTTATGTGGCATTGTAGAAGAGCCAACTTGTTTCTTTGCTTCAAATGCTTCAGCC
>CAZXHI010000056.1:0-11466 GCA_964640555.1 uncultured Thermoplasmatales archaeon
TTGTTTATTGTTTATAAAAATTTAAGTTGGATTGGAAAGGGGAAATAAAGGAAGCATGAGCGATATTAGAACTGTCCTTAGAGATATAGGGGCCCTATTTATGATCATGGGGTTTGTGACCCTAATTGCTTTAGTCGTTCCACTTTATTTTGGAGAATATGGGTCCAACAGCCCTTTTGATGCAATAGGCTATATTCTTGTAACATCTGCTGTATTTTTTGGAGCAGGGTTCCCATTATTCTATATTTTTAAAGATGCTGAACCGGCCAACTTTAAAAGTGCGATGGTAACTGCTGCTCTTGGGTGGCTTTTCATCTCAATTATTGGTAGCATTCCCTTCTGGCTTATACCTTATAATACAACCACGCTGGTTTGTATGGATCCCCTTTCAGCTTTCTTTGAGTCGATGTCTGGATGGACCGGTACGGGTCTAACTATGGTGGGCAATGAAGAACTGCTTCCATATACCCTGCAGTTTTGGCGTTCATTAACTCAGTGGGTAGGTGGAGTGGGTGTTATTGTTTTGACCTTATCTATTCTTGCAAGACCAGGAACTGGTTCCTTCGTATTATATAAGGGAGAGGCACGTGATCAAAAAACACACCCTTCAATAATTTCAACTGTACGAACTATCTGGTGGATATTTTTGCTTTATACTATAATAGGGATAATTGCTCTAATTATTATTGGAATTTTAACTCCTAATGGCATGGATCTCTGGCAATCCCTTAACCATGCTATGACAGGATTAGCGACAGGTGGTTTTTCGGTTACCGATAATAGCATCACTGGTTTTGGGCCAGTAAGCCAGATGGCTATTGTTATCCTTATGATATTTGGAGCGATTGCATTTGCTGCTCACTATGATCTTCTCCAGGGCAGAATAAAAAAATTCTTGTCTGATACTCAGTTTAGGGCAATGATTGCACTGATTATTCTTGGAGTCATAGGATTAACTCTCGTTAATCTAGAAATGTATGGGGGAGATATCTCTAGGTCCTTGGGTCAATCTGGTTTCCAATTCATATCCGCACTAACATGTACGGGATTTGCATCGGTGGAAAATATAGCAGGGTGGACAGAATCTGCAAAATTGATACTTGCTATGGCTATGATTGTTGGTGGGGCAGCAGGGTCGACCGCTGGAGGAATAAAACTCTATAGGGCTGTATTGCTATATAACGGAGCTGGCTGGAGAATAAAACGAGCTATTTCAACACCTCGAAGGGTTTTTGTTCACAAACTTGGCGATAAACCATTGTCAAAGGAAAGCACTATGGATTTAATCAACGAAGCAGCCATTATTTCATTTATGTGGGCTATATTATTGGCCGTAGGCGTGCTCAGTATAGCTACCATATTCCCAAATGAGACTCTAGGGAATGTAATCTTTGAGGTGTGTTCAGCTCAAGGAAATGTTGGTCTTTCAGCTGGAATAACCACGATCGAAATGTCACCCATTGCAAAGATAATGCTTATTTTTAACATGTGGATTGGGCGGCTTGAAATAATTCCTATTATAGTTCTGATAAAATCCATGTTCGGCATCAGGAGAAATATCATATAAAAAATATAAGATGTTATTTGTCCTCATGTTCTTTCAATAGCTCAAATTGTTCATCCTGTAATTTTTTAATATACAACTCGAGCTGTTGTATGGCATTCAAAAGTTTGTAAATTTTCTCGTCTTCTGGTGTTGAAGGGGCAGTTGAATTAGGATGTGCCTCTTTCTTTTTATGAAACTCAGATTGGGAATACTCCCGCTGTAGAATATCGCGTGCCATTTTAAGTATCTTAATTTCCTCACTAAGTTCACCAAGCTTGTTCATAGTTTCTATCCTCCAATTTTTGAGTTTATTGTTGACGTAATCCGTTTTACTATAGAAATACTTTATTCATTTAATAATTGTTGGCAGGGTAATTTTGACCATTATTTTTAAAAAATGCGATTCAAATGGTTTTGATTCAAGGTATGGTGTAGAAAGCAGTATGCGGGCATCATCTACTGTTTATTTGAAGATATTATTCAAAAGATACTGTTTCTCCCTAGTTGCCATTTTCAAAGATGGAAATAGAATTATAAGGAAAAGAGTGTTATGAATTTTTAGTCCGACGGGTAAAATGAACAAAAATAAGTACAAATGCAAATATTGTGGCAAAGAGATGAGTAAGTTCGACTATGAAACGTATAATGGATATTGCGGTAAATGCAGAGAAGTTATGGATTGGAAGAAAGTATTGGGTGATTTAAAAGAGTATAAAAATGAATAATCACTTCTAGATTACCCATCTTAACTCACCATTCTTCGTTGATTCTAGAAGTAGTGTGCTCTTTATTGAACAAACATTCCTTTCAGGCCGGTTTTTTCCTCAATTTTTCTCTTTATATTTATGTCTGTTTTAAGTAATACAATCTCGTTTGTAACTTCTACTTTACCTTCAATGAGGTGGCCACCCACCGTGTTCTTTTTTTCATTTCCAAGAATGACATGTAGGTGAAGTATGTAATCCCCATCTTGCTTACATATATTTCCAGTTAGTGACAGGAGTTCGTGAGGTTCATCAAAATTTTCAGGAGTATAGTTATTTTTCTCCTTAAAGTACCCCAATTGAATTTTTTTTAACTGGCCGAGCCCAGATAGTATTACAGCAGTTTTAACATTATGCAATCTACATGCTTCCTTCAGTTTTCCCTGTATGTCTTCATCTGGGAAAAGCCGTATAAAAATTATATTGCCCTCTTCTTTGCTTTGCATATTATTGTTCCCTCATGATATAAGCTTGTAAATATGGACATAGAAATACAATGAAAACCATTTGTATTTTTTTACCCACCTCATTTCCAAATCCTTGGTTCAATATATATTTTTTGTGAACCTAGCTGACTTCATGAATAGATCAATTAAAACTTAAGTTGACGGGGTGTATTTTTGGAAATTTCTGGAATTTTGGCGAAGCCATAAAGGTAGTAATCAAAACATCCTTTTTTATATCATATACGGTATGTATTATAAATTTAATTTGAATCTGGATGTTCGCTTCTTCGTTTATATCATTTTATATCATATTTGTTATAAACTTTATAAAATAGAAGTGTAAACATTGTAAATAAAGAAGAAAAGAAATTTGTTAGTAGTTGCTATTGCATTTATTTTGAGAGTAATGCTCGCTTACAGAACGGGCAAACTAATAGCTTACCATATTTATCTAGTCTCATTCTACTTCCACAAGTAGGACATATCATCTTGTTCAACTCCTTAATTATCGGTTTTATATTGCTTTTGCCCTTGAAGCAAGTAGTCGGGCATGATTTCCCACTACAAATGATTTGGTGATGAATTCAATTTCTTCAGCCTCTTCGGTTGTTGATACTTGTCCACAAATCTTCATTTTAATCATTCCTCACCCCTTATTTTGTAAGTTTGCTTATTAAGGACTTGTTGTACAACCGTTGCCTAGTATCTTTACAATCCTTATCTAAAAAAATGCATTATGACATTGTGATGTGCATTGCATGAACTGAAAGGAAAAGGAAGATGATGATTTTTTACTTATTTGATTTCGATAATTTAGGTACTTATAGACAAGGTCAAGACATATAAAGATGAATATTAATTGAGGTTTTATATGTCTAAAGAAGAGGATATGGGAAAGGTTACAGAAGCAGTAAAAAACTGTAGAAAATGTAATCTATGGAAAACTAGAAAAAACCCTGTTGTTGGTGCTGGCTCATTAGATTCAGGAATACTCTTTGTTGGCGAGGCGCCAGGTTATAATGAAGATTTGCAAGGTTGCCCTTTTGTTGGAAGAGCTGGAAAAATACTTGATGAACTACTGGAATCAGTAGGGTTGAATCGAGGCAATGTGTACATAGCTAATATTCTAAAATGCAGGCCACCAGATAATAGGAACCCATTAAAAACTGAGATAGAGTCATGCACGGAGTATTTAAACAAACAGATAGAAATAATTCAACCGAAGATCATATTGCCTCTTGGGAACTTTGCCTGTGCATATATTTTTGAAAAATTTAGTTTGAAATACGACAAGATAAGCAACGTTCATGGAAAAGTATTTCAGATGAATACTCTCATGGGAACCATAAGAATAATACCATTGTACCACCCAGCGGTTGCCACATACAACCCAAATACTAAAGACACATTACTTGAAGATTTCAAAATTATTAAAAAAGTGTCGAATGAGGCTGATATATCAGTGTAGGATGACAGATATTTTTTCATTTGATAATCTAAATTAATAGTTATCCGTAAAGTGATTGTAAATTTTTATATATTGATAGATCTATATATATTGGTGGAACGAACTATCATGATTAAAATTCTAGCAACGCTGATTGTGATAATATTGCTAAATATTCCAACAGCATTGACCGAAACGGGAAGTGAATTTTCAGATGATGATTTACCGCCTTTTTTTAGCTGGCGTAATATTGGTGGGATTGACTTTACCACATCAATAAAAAACCAGGCACCAGCACCAACCTGCGAGGCATATGCGTTCATCTCTGCCCTTGAAACAATCGTTCAATATCAGGTTGGATATCCATTTGGATGTGATCTTTCAGAAACGCATCTGTTTTTTTATTCTGGAGGGACTTGCAACTGGGGTGTAGATGTAAGAGATGCGGCCGATTATCTAGTAGAGTATGGTGTTCCTGATGAAGGATGCTTTCCTGATCCACATAGGCCAAAAGACACGCCTTTTAACAGTTTACCCGGGTGGGAAAACAGAACCGTAAAAATACAAAAATGGGGCTGGGTTGAAAACGATATTGAATCAATAAAGCATGCATTAGTCGAACACGGCCCTCTTATCATCTGTATGTTGGTACGGTCAGATTTCATGCATTATAGTGGTGGCATTTACAAGAACAACTGGGGGCAAATAAATGGTGGACATGTTATTACCATCTTTGGTTATAATGACATTTACCGATACTGGCTGATCAAAAATAGTTGGGGGACAGCATGGGGAGAAAAAGGATGGATTAGAGTTTCATATGATGCACATAAACCTATGCGTCCGTTTTTCTGCCCATTTTATGGCGGTACAGGAATATTCTATGTTGATGGAGTATATGGAAACTTCATGCCGGACGTACCAAAAATTCAAATTGAAAGTCCAAAACGGTATCATACTTACTACTCTGGGTATGAATTCAAGACCGTGTTTAAAAAAATGCCATTCGTTCAGAAGGGAGGCGTACCCCGCATTATAGGATGGACTACAGTAAAGATAAATGCAACAAACACCAACAAAGTTGAATTCTATGTTGACGACGAACTTCAATTCACCGATGAGGAAGCACCGTATGAATGGAAACTCCATGCACCTTACGGTTCCCATACCTTAGAGACACTGGCATATAATGAAAATAACACATCAAAGGGAATCATGGATTTTTTTGTTATCATTTGATATACAATATTCTGATTCTTAAGACGAAAATCTAATTATCATTTAGATAATAATTGAATAGCAAGAATTAAATAGGAAAACTTACAAATATACTACCTGATGTGATACGCCGTGTCCAGGGAGCATTGTTGGGCAGAACATAGGTGATAAAATGAGCAAAAAAGAAGCAAAAAGCTTGGAAATAAAAAATCTTAGACAATTGGATGCACTTATGAAACTTCGAATAGTCATAATTTCAATCTTTTCTCTTAGTACACTCTCAATTCTTATGATATTTGTTGCTGATTTTGTGATTTCCGCTTTGCTTATATTAGTAAGTTACGTCCTGGTATTTGTTCTGATGCTAAAATTACTGATCATAAAGAAATTGTGAAACCATAATGCAATAATGCATCTGTAGTGCCTTAAAATATTTTTGACTTTTTTCAATTCTATTTTTTTATCCATTATTATTGACAACATTTTTATACATTATTAGCAATACCTGTTGTGAGGTGATGGGTACGAAAAGTAAAATAAGTTATGTTCTAGACGAGACAGACGATAAGGCAGTCCAACTTTTTACGGACCTTGGAATGCCAAGAAATTTAGCTAAAACGCTAATGTATATCTCACAGGTTGATGAATGTCGCTCAATTGATGTTGAACAGGGCGCAGATCTAAGACAACCTGAGCTATGTGTTTCTATGCAAGAACTCAGGCGCAGAGGATGGGCAGAAAAGCGAGACATGAAGAAAAAAGGGAAAGGCAGACCAGTTCATATTTACAAGCTTACCAAACCACTGGATGCAATCCTGAAGAACTTCGAAAAAGAAAAAATACAGGAAGTTGAAACCATAGAAAAGAATTTACAAAATTTAAAGGAGTTATCAAAAATAAGTAAATCTTGAATGCCATATTATGGACAAGGTTGGCTTTCTAAACATTGATACTTAGGATGATGTATGTATCAAATTTGCTAAGTATCATATTTATATTTTTAATGTAATTTTCTCATTTTGACATTTTACCACTGAACGTTTATATATAACTAATGTTAAAACATAACATGGTAAATGGTGACAAGAAAAAGATAAAAAAATTGGAGGATGGATAAAACGGATGACTTAGAACCAAAAAACGATGCTCTGGGCGAATGTGAAGGAGATTTAGATTTTATTTTGTGGGCAGAAAACCTGAAAAAAGAACTGCCTCACTTTTGGAGCTCTCTTGCCAATAGAGACAAGAAATTATTTGTCCAATGTCTGCTTTCCCTCTGGTTGTTCACAATTATTACAAATGTTATGGCGAACCTAAAGGTGCTATGACAAAGAGAAATAATTTTGTGTAAACAATCTCAAATGGGAAGTCTAAATATCTCCGACCTTCCTTTTCACAAAATCAAGTAGTTTTTCTCTGGTAAACGGTTTTTGTAAAAAATTCTCTGTATTGATTGTATCTACATCCATTCTAGATATTGGTTTCATTGAAAAGAGGGCAGATCCACCACCATCTGGCAGGGGTGCATCTACTAGAATCAAACTAACATTTTCTTCTTTTCTATTTCCTATATGTTCTAATGCCTCACGACTATTTACTGCAGTTATAACCTCAAAATCATTGTTTTCCAAGCATAACTTCATTTCTTCAAGCATATTGAGTTCATCATCAACTATCATTATGGTTTTCATTTTTCTTCTCACCACAATAACATAAACATTGAAAACTTAAATTTTTCCAAGGTTCAATAAAATTTGGCTGTTTTGATTCTTGATATATTTCTGATATTTTTTTAAAAATGAGCACAAACCTAGGAGAACTTAATTACTTGTAAATCAATAGGGTAAAATAGTAAAGGGGATAATGAAGGGGTCTAGGTGCAAGAAGAGGTGAATCAAAAAGTCCCAGACCCCTCACAATCAGTTCATTCTGATCAATAGAACGAGCTATTGACGTTTTACACCATGCTATTCTTTGATAATTATGATATATAAGCATATCTTGCAGAAATTTCAAAATGAAAAACGTACTTTTTGACAAAGTAACAATTTAATATGAGCTTAATCTGGAAATTCCATTGTTCATGTACCTACATATATACCTACAGGTTCAATTACACTAAAAACTTAAATATCGAAGCCATATTTTTTAACAGCAACACAAAACAAATTAGAGAGGATGGAGAAAAATGGAAGAGTTATTAAGAAAGATAGGAAGCTGGTTATTTCTGGTTGGAATTTTTGTCTCAGTGATCGTTGGTCTAATTGTTGGGGCTAATTGGTATGTAGACTCTAACGCGTATATAGCAGGACTTCTTGCTGTACTCGGTTTTATAGTTGGAGCATTGTCCTTCTTTGCAATGGGAACAATCACACATGAAAAAGTGCCAACTTTCCTTATAGCAGCATTAACATTGGTTGGAATAGGCGCGTTATCCAGCACATGGACATTTGGAACCTATGAAGGTCTAGCCCCATATTTCCTAAATGTAACACAATATCTGGCAATATTTGCTGCACCGGCAGCAGGTATACTAGCCATTAGGGCTATCTGGGATGCTGGAAAAACCAAAGAGATAGAACAGCTTGTACATCTGCCAAAGATCCCAAAATAGACAAGTTAGATAGAATCTTTACTATCTTCTCTTTTTTTTTTATTTTTTATACTTTTTGTGCTCTTCAATATTTTTTTGCTCTGGGAAGTAGTATTGAAGTAGTTTTGTCAAAGCACTAATTTAACCCGCTGTTCCAATTTTCCAAAAACCATTTGTAGAAACTTACAATAGTCATGGTAAATAATCCTGCTACAAAACCAGCAATTACTATGGCTATTGCAGGCATTTACTTATCCACCACCTTATCTCTAAGAAGAGCCGATTTTGATACTTTATTTCTTATCATTTTTGTTCAAATCCCACTGATTTCTAAGAAATCTAGTTCATTGATATATACTAGCATGATATAGACATGCTATAGCACGTTTATATTTATCTTTACTAGTATATAAAACCTTCTTGTAAATATGTCTTTATGACAAAATTAACCAGTAATATGCATAGTAAAATATTAGTCTGAGAAATGCTCTAGAGGTAATGTTCATGGCATCGAAAAACATATAATCTCTTTTCTGTTACAGACGTTTGGTGATGCGGATGCAGATGACACTATTTGATTTTATGGAAGACAGTGCAGATATAGAAAATATTTAGGGGAATTGAATCAATAAAAATGGCAGTAGTACAATATCTACTGCTTACCCCATCAATATGGCAACCTATAGTTTCGGCGTCTTATTTTCCCATAATTTCCAAAGAGATACAGATAGCACTATCGTGAAAATTATAAAACAAGCAATAGCCATGTAAAGAAACATAGGATCTTGGTATAGGGCACTTGTGCTCTCACTACTACCATTAAGAAATAGACGTTCTGGGACGGAATTAATGCCATCTTCAGCAGATGGACTTCCTGCACCGCTCTTTTGCGAATAATAAAGAGTTGATCCTATATCTGTCATTCTTCCCCTTACATACCAAATCATCTGAATAATTCCTGCCCATAGCGCAATAAAGGTAGTGGCGAATAAAACAACTATTTTTGTATTCTCGGGATGCAACAGACTTTCTCCTTTCCATGAAAGCTTGTAATACACCCATTTGTGTCCTTCTCTTTCTTTCTTTTTTATTAACCCGGCTTCGTTAAGTTTTGATAAATGTTCATGAAGGGTTGCCTTGTTGAGATTTGTAGCATTACTGATATCCTTTAAATTCATCTTTTTACCATCAAGGGTTCTCAGAATATCCAACCTCGTATCTGAGGCAAGAGCTTTGAACGCATTTATGTCTAAGGTGACTTTTGACATATCTATAGTATTACTTAATCTCATATTATTTAAAAACTATTTGTTTTTGTTCGGGAAAAGCCAAACGTTGTTTGTCCAATGTAAAATTATAAAATATAATCTTCGTTTTAAATACATTTATAAACATGAAGAATATACATATCTTCGTTGTGGACCATGGAAAAAAATAAATCAAATAATCGAAAAGATAGATGGATAGGTGTAAACGAAACAAATAAAAAGAAAATTCTCGAATACGCAAAAGAAAGACGTGCAAAAGGCAAGCATGAAAAAACCATATATGGGGAAACGACGACACTTATTAAACTAGCAAGATTTTTGAAAAAAGAATTTAGATATGCAACAGAAAAAGATATGAAAAACTTCTTTTCAGACAAAGAAATTGTAAAATCTCCAATCTCAGCAGATCTATATGCAACTAGAATAATAGCTTTTTATCGATGGGGGCAATGGCAGAAGGAGAAAATCAAAAGAAAACAAAGACCTGACATTATGGATTGGTATAAACACCAAACAAAAAATTATAAAAATAAAGATTATGACAAAAAGGCAAAATGGTTCATTCATAGAAAAGAATGTGATAAACTCATTCTAACATCACCTACTGTGCAAGATAAAGCACTATGGGAAGTCCTCTATTTAACAGGTGCAAGATTAGATGAAGTCCTCAGCATGAAAATAAAATCATTTAAAGAATTAGCTCAGGGATGTAAGCTACACATATATAGATCAAATAGGGCCAGATCAATTCCATTATGTGAAATTCCACACCATCTTATGAGGTGGTTAAAAGAACATCCTGGAAGGAAAAAACCAGAAGCAGGGCTCTGGCTTTCGCACTCTAATCGAACATTCAATCAACCTTTAGTAAAAGTAAAAAGCATCGAAGACCGATTCAAAAATGCACTTAAAAGAGCTGAAATAGATAGACACTTGACGCCAAAATGCTTCCGAAAAACACGAGCAACAATAATATTTGGAGAAAAAAAACTAACTGATGCAGAAATAGGTTTGCTTTTTGGATGGAAACCTGGTGAAGTCCCAAAAAGAAGACTTGATTATGATTTAACGGGCCATGAAGATTTAAAAGAAGAAATATTTGGTAAATCAACAATACCAATTCCACGAGAAAAATTCGAAAAAGAAAATAAAATATTAATTAGGAAACAACAGAAGCAAATAGACAGATTATCAGAAGATGTACTAACTCTTAAAGGGACATTGGTAGAAAAAGGAATTATTGCAGATGAAAAGGACAGTCCAGATTTAGATGAACCTGATTTACCATTGGCAGCATTAAAAAAACAATATCGCAAAGATAAATTGTAGGGTGTGCGCGTCATGCTTAAACATAAGGTATAAATTCCAACTTTACATTATCATTAAATTGTATGGAAAAAGATGAGCTTATCCAACTACTTAAGGAATGTGGAGCGATACAGTTTGGGCGTTTTGTATTGACATCAGGAGCAATAAGCGATTACTATATCGATATCAAAAAGGCAAGCACTAGTCCAAACATACTAGAAAAAATCGCACAGGCAATGGCCGAGTATGCTAAAGGTTATGATCTTCTTGCAGGAATGGAGCTTGGTGCCGTGCCTTTGGTTGTGGCTCTGTCATTGGAAACAAAAATCCCCTATGTGATCATTAGAAAGGGGGAGAGGGCACACGGGACTGGTAAACAAATCGAAGGGGGAAATGTTAAAAATAAGAAGGTTCTGGTTATAGAGGATGTTACAACAAGTGGAGGCTCACTAGTAAAAACATTAAAAATTCTTCGTGAAAACCAAGGGAAGGTTAACGAGGTTTTAGTAGTGGTGGACCGGGAAAGTGGAGCAGAGGAAAGGCTACAAGATCTTGATGTAAGTTTTATCCCGCTTATATCTGTAAGTGATATTTTAAAAAAGTAGACTAAATTAAATAATGGAATTACATATTGGGAAAAGTTTGGGGAGTGATTAATTTGAATATACTGGTGGTTGGCGGTGGTGCTAGAGAACATGCAATTTGTGATGCTGTTTGCCGTTCAAAAGGCAACATAAAGCTCTATTCTGTCATGCACAACCTAAATCCTGGAATAAAACATCTATCGAAAGATGTTCTACAAGAAAAAGAGACTAACGTATCACAGGTTGTAAAGTATGCAAAGGAAAAAGAGATTGATTTAGTTATTGTTGGACC
>CAZXHI010000057.1:0-4947 GCA_964640555.1 uncultured Thermoplasmatales archaeon
CTAAGCCTTCCACTGTTTTTTTAACATCTTTATATGGGTGAACGCCATGGAGTTCGTAGTAGCTTCTTGCCCGTGGAGTTTGCACTTCTTTACCGCCACCAAAAAGTCCCATGAACTTTGCTTTTTTCTCTCCTACTTGTATGCCCCCTGCAGCAAAAGAACTGTCACTACCAAGTCCAAAACCTGACTGGCTAATTGGAATGATGGTTCCAAAACCAAAAATTTGTCCTAAAATACCCTGTTTTGAGTTGATATCTGAAACCTTGTCATACCTTAGAGTTCTTTCTTGTTTGGTTAAGACACCGCCCTTGAAGACTATACGTTGATTTGATATTATGTATCTATGAGATCGACGGTACAATTCAACAATTAAGAAACCGATAACTGATACAAGTATGGTGTAATATGGGATGACAATCCCTGAACTGTCTTGCCAGTTTTGCCAAAAGATTAAACCAATTCCTCCCGCAATAACTCCAAGATACAAAAAGAAAATACGCCATCGAATTGTCAGCAACGAAGCAATTACACCAACAATTAGCAGGACAATGCTCCAAGCAAAAATAATACTAACATAATTACCAAACCAAACATCCTTCCATTCTGAAAAGTTTGCAAACCACCCTATCAGTACACCCCATACTATCAAAAATATGCAAAGTGATTGAAGCCCCATAAATGATAGTGGATGGGGGGAGAGGGTCTTCTCTATTGTTTCATTCTCTAATAATTCTTCTTGGTACATCTGTTTCATCCTCAGTTTTAACTTTCCTCAATGATTTCATAGGCGTTTTGGTTTTAAATTTATTGGTTTTGTATTTTAACAAAAGAATGGCAGATACAATTGTGGACAAGATCATCACTAACAGAGAGGTGCTATTTGTGAAATCTGCTGGAAAAAAGAAGAACGCTAGGCGCATTACTACATATGAAGTGAGTATCACGACGTAAGGAATAAATTTCCAGTAACCAGGTATTTCATCAGTTGTTCTTATTAGGAATAGGATCATATGTGTAATCACCATCGAGACTATGGCTATGATTGATAGCCACCCTAATATCGAGAAAAGAGCTACATACCACCCCTGTTTTAGAAGGAGCGATATATAAAATAAAACATACGCCATCAAAAACAATATGATAAGATAAAGTGGTTTGTGCAGGATATTGTTTTTTATGTTTTTCAGATCATACAACATGTCAACTTTCTCACGTTTTTTTTCACCGATATGACTTGGTCGTATGCCCAGTCCTATAAAGATTAAAAGTAGCACGAATCCAAAGTGTGCTGGATGTAATAGATCTATGTTGAACAAGAAACCAAAGAATCCTTCTGAAAATGTGTAAAGATTGGTACCAAATGTTATCATCTGCCCTGCAAATGTATATTCTAATTCTATTGCTTCCACATGGGTTGAGATATCAAAACAGTTATTCGCTAGGAAATAAATGCATATAAGAAGTAGAGAGGCAGGTATGAAGAAGGGGCCTATGAAAAGGAAACCATTTGATAGCCATTCAAATATTCCTTTCTTTTCTTTTTTTGGTGCAACTTTTCCGTAGTTTATGCTAATGTAAAAACTAGATATCCCGCTCTTTGTGATTGTGTATCCCAATGCATGACATATTGTCTGGAATAGTATCCCAAGGAAATTTGTAAATCTACATAATGGCTCATGTTTAGATCTTATTTTTGATAGAAGGCATTTCTGACTTTCGATAAAAAGAAGTTGAATGAACCAGAATAGTATTACACCAAATAGGGGTGCAAGTGGAGCAAATAATATTATATCTATAGGTGAACCAGCCATATCTTTCCGCCGAGTGATAAGCAAGTGTTGTTATATAAAAACATGTCCTTTGAACATTGTTTTTTCATTTTGGCATTCTGACAGATTAGGTTTAAATATAATAAATGTTAGAAATTAGCGTGATAAATGATAACATTATAGGGATGAGATATATGAATAAAAAAGAAACGCTAAAGAAATGTAGCATATGTAAAAAACCATTGCCCGGAAATAAACTGACATTCAGTTGTTGTTGTGACGATTGGCTTTGTCTCAACTGTTATAAAAATAATTTTTCACCTACTCCTATGCACCCCACTCCTGTATTTCCCCAAACCAGTTAATTCTAAAATCGATAAATTTTTTTGTCATTCCTCGTCTAGATTTACGAATGAATAAGATTTCATGCCCTTCGACTCATTTTGATTAACTCTCTTTGAACCGCGGGATACACATCACGTTTTGCATTTTCCCCTAGATTCAAATCAAGGTTCCCATACTCAGGAATAATTTCTCCATCGGCCCATCGGGAGCCAACATGCTCTATCACTTCAATGACATCATCAGGATGAGCGATTTTATCTTTTCCCCCAGCAATAACATACAAGGGGGTTTTGAAATTATCAAAATTTTCAGTATAATTATATGGAGAAAATCGCTTTTTTAAAAATTTTATCTTTTTACTGAGGTCAAAAAGCCAAGGGTAGGCCGGATAACGGCAAAATATGCCATGCCGTAAAAAAATTGCAAATTGTTTAAAAACCTTCACCGAAACATCATTATTAAAACCTGTCTTTAGATATTCATCCACAATCCTTTTTTCCATGTTGTGCTTATTTGCAAAATTCTTAATAATCATATCATAAACAACTGTCCCATTCACTTTTTTCAATTGCTTGGCTAGATTCAAAGGTCCTGATAATATATTGCGCGGGAGCACCGGAGAGAATAATTTGAATCCAGGGCTGCTATAGTCAAACTTACTTGGAGATCCTAAGGTTACAACTCCTTTCAAATTTCCTCTTCCAGCGTGCGTTTGGCCATATGCATATGCAAGCATTCCGCCCATGCTTTTTCCAACCCATAAAACCTTGGATGCATGTTTTTTCTCCTTACGATATTCTCTTTTTATGCATGATATAATTGCTGGTACATCTTTATCAACATAATCATCTAGACACCAGTTGTATTTTTCAGGATAGTTATCCGGATCAAACGTTTGACTTCCGTTTCTTCCTCGAAGTTCTGGTACCCAAACATCAAACTTTAATTTTCTATTCTCGCCTTTTGAGAGGCAAGCAGCTAAGCTATATTGATGCCACTCGTCAGTATCTTCTAAGCCAAAATCCACACTATAACTATTTGCTGCAAAACCGTGACATAATACAACAGGATGTTTTGATTTCCTTCCAATCGGCTGATATCGTTTTATTGCAAGTTTCCAGCCATCTGAAGTTTTTGCATAATACACACTTTTATTACTCCCATCTCCTGCCATCTGACTCCTCCCTTTTCTCGATTTTCAATATCCGCCCTTTCCTTAAAAAGCCAACACTTGGACTATTGTAAGAGGACAAAAGAGGACCAAAAATGAAAAACGTTTTTATGTTTCACGTATTATATGCTGTCAGGGTAATTAAGTAAGATGATGGAGATAAATGGGGGCAAGGTTAGATGGACAATGATTCGTTGAAAGTTACTATGGTCATTCCTTCTTATTGGTCTAGAGATAGTAGTATTGGTTGGAAAGGGGGCGATTCTGTATATGATCATCCCACTCCATTAGATACGGATGGTACTTTAGCTAGAACTATAAACAGTATTGATGTTTTGAATGATAAGGAGTTTAGGTTGGTAATTATTGCTGCCGCTACTTCAAAGGATATTGAGAAACAGGTGGTAAATAGGATTTCAGGTATAATTAAATCAGTTTCTCCAGATGTTGAAACATACGTCTTTGGATATTCTCATCTTAGACAAATTCACGATCTATTTATGCATGAAGGGAAAAAGGAGTATTCCGCTCTTCTTAATCTACACGGATATTCCAATATTCGAAATTTATGCACATTCATTCCACATGTTCTGGGATCTGATGTTACGGTGCTTATTGATGATGATGAAGTTTTTGAAGATCAAAATTTTATGTCAAAAGTCAAGGAGTTTATAGGTAAAAACGTTGATGGCAGAATTGTTTCTGGAGTGGCAGGATATGTTATCAATCCAGATGGGGGCTATAAGGTTAAGAAATCATTTCATCCTTGGATGAAATATTGGGATAAAAATGAGAGAATGGATGAAACATTTGACAAGCTTATTGGGAAAGGACCAAGATTGAAAAAAACGTCATTTGCACTTGGGGGCAATATGGTTATCCATCGGAACCTGTTTTCTGTTGTTCCTTTTGATCCCAATGTTCCAAGGGGGGAAGATACTGATTTTTTGATTAATGCAATGATGTTTGGATTTAATTTTCTCCTGGATAATCAGTTGGCGGTAAGACATCTACCCCTAAAAAGAGCCATCCTGTTTGGATGCGTATAAGGGAGGATATTTGCCGTTTTGTGTATGAACGGGCGAAGATAAATAACCAAAAAGACGCAAAAGGGATGACCTGCGTTTATCCTGAGGATTTTGATCCATATCCAGGTTGTTTTTTAAAAAGTGATCTTGAAAAAAAGGTTGAAAAATCATGTGAATTGTTATCTGAAGAATATCTGGTCCAGGGTGACATGCAGGGAAGCAAGGATGCATTACATAATATTGACATTGTCAAGTTAGATGCTGTGCCAAAACATGATCCCTTTGAGAGCCTATGCCTGTTGCAAAAACATTGGGAAAAATTAATGAAATATACGAATAAGGGTAGAATCCGTTCACATATTCAAGAAATTATTGAGGGATAAACCAATCATTTTTGATACTTGAGAATCATTAGATTACATCTATGTCTATTTCCCTACCCATATAGTCATATGCTTTCCAAGAAAATTCATCGAAAGGTTTTGCTGAGATGATATGTATTTTACCATGTTTTTGAAACAATTGAAGATCAGCGCCAGAAGGACGAGCAGAGTAGGATGGGTGACTATGAGCTGTTCCGACAATTGCAAAGTCTACTGGAAGCATATTCATCCTAAATATTGCATGAGAATCT
>CAZXHI010000058.1:0-4001 GCA_964640555.1 uncultured Thermoplasmatales archaeon
AGAGATATTTGCAGTTGCTCCAGAGGGATAAAACTCTTCTGTCCATTCATCAACGTTGTTGTCCCCATTCCAGTCCCATCCATATCTGATATCATCACCATCTGGATCAGTTGTATTTGTAGAATATGAGTACGGCGTCCAAGTCAAACCTACTATGGGGCCATAAGGGATATGTGGAGTATATGGCGGATTACTAAGATGGTATACATATGTTTTAAAGCACCAATCTTTGATTGCAAAATTTTCAGTCGACCATTCGCCGTTTGCGTAAAGCCAAGCTTCTCCTTTTGAGTAACTATCAAAGTTATGGTTATCGTACCCGAACCATGTGTAAATCATGCCTGTGCCCAGGGGTGTGAATAAGATATAATATGTTTGACTAATATTGACCAATACATCTTCAAAATCAAACTCAATCCAATCTTTGTCTGTTGGAATCTCTTTAGGGGGCAAAGAGATTGAAGTAATATCTTGCCCATCTAACGAACTACGAATTGAAACCGATAGATTGTCCGTAGGAGTCCCGATTTTACCTACTAATAGTTCGATTCTAGTCAGCATATTTTCTGATGGTTTGAAGGATTGTGCCAGAAGGTCTGGTGGACCTACTGCAATTCCCTTATTCCATATTATTTGAAATTGATCAAGAAAATCTTCTGGATATGGTGCATTGTGATTTTCCCCCTTATTTGTTTGTATAACATCATTAATATTTTCAAAGTCTGCAGTTTTTATGTTGCTTACCTTATCTATTATTTGGCCCATACATGGAATTATGCTGGTTATAATGAATAATATCGCAATTCCAAATGTCAATTCTTTACTTAGCAAACTATTATTCATTCTGTATCCCTCTCAAATATTATATTTGCAAAATAGTATATATTATTGAATTATAAATTTTTGGGAAAACAAATGAAAACATTTGTAATATCGTGTTTAGCTCTAAGGTTCTATCTATGTTTGTGTTTTTAGATGATAATGTATTGTCGCATTGTAATCCCCTGGTTGCTGCCCGAGTGGTATATTACATTTATACTCCACGTTGCTTGTTGTTTTGCTTGTGTCATTGCTTTCTGCACTAACATAAGTTGAAGTGGAACCATACAGATAAATTGGTCCAATACCTGTGTAATTACTAGATGTAGCCAGATTTCCTCCTCGCACCCATATGCTTTCATTAGATATGGTATAGATGGGGTTATTTTTATTGATCAGATCATCTACAAGTACCGATAGAGAATAGTTACCGTTTGATCGTGTATTAATAGTTATATTGCTGTCTGCTGTCGTATTCTGACCTGGATTTCCAGTGATTGTTGGCCATCCTGCACTTACTATCTCTGTGTATGAATACACTCCAAATTCATCAATTATCCACGTTGTGATTGGTCCTGAGGCACCTTCTCCACTGTCAGTAACTGATATATTGAAATTCCATGACCAAACATCGTTTGTAGTATTTGTTGTATTGTCCCAGCTGCCATCGCCTGGAGCGTACCTGAAATGATATCCTGGTATGAACGAAAATGTTAGGTTATGACATTCAGTATGTGCAGGACTGCCTGTTGGATCATATGCGGTCGTTTCGGTCATGGTTCCCTTGGTTACCTCATCATCAGGCCACAGCATGTTATAGTTAGCAGTTCCCGTAGTATTTTCATATTGGAGGTACATGTTTAAGTTTCCACCAGCTGTTTGATTGTATGTACTGCTCTCACCACCTCCATCATGCCAGGATGTGATATTTATATATTCTATATCATCCCAACCCTGATCACTGCTAATATTAACAATGAATCTGTATTCAGCGCTGTTATTTACATCGATCTGAGCGTTCCTTTTAGAAACCCATGCTCCTGATTGGTTATGCTGGAAATCATACCAGTTAATCCTTGGTCCCAATTGTAATACTGTTACATTTAAGGTGGTTTCATTATACCAACTTTCGCTTATATCTCCTGGACCAGCCATGCTGATAATAATCAAAGGTCCAAATAAGAAGGCATTGGTAAACATGGAAATAATTAATGCCACCACTAATGACATTGAAAATATTTTTCTTTTTCTCATCTTTCCCCTATAAGAATTGCAAATTTGAATGCTATTCAAAACTTTTGCATTTTCTCCTACAATGTTATCCAATATCCCTAAACTGTCCCCCTTGGGATGCAGACCAGATGGTATATTTTTTGGCTTGCAAAATATGAACTAATTTATTCTTTATATAAGTTTTTGTTTCTTCTGATTTTAGGTCGTGTATGTAAACCATAGAAAATTGCGAAAATGATAAGATTTTCAAGTAAGGGGGAGAAGAATCTCACCTAAATGACGAGATCAATGGTGTACACACACTACCTGATTTTATGTAATCCAAAAATTACTTACTTGAAATACAAACCAAAGTATCTACAGATTATTGATTTTCTAGAATATGATTTCACATAATACCTTTTTGCACTTTCTACTAATCCGTACGATAAAAAGGAAAAAGATGTATTTCATTGAATTTTTATTGTTTTATTTATGTTTGTGTTCTCAAATGATAATATATCGTTGCGGTATAATCCCCTGGTTGTTGACCAATTAGAATATTTACAGCCCACTCGGCATCACTTGTTGTTAAACTTGTACCATTGTTTTCTGCGAGGGTATATAATGCTGCACCGCCGTAGTAATATTGTGGATTGTTGCCATTGAAAAGGGTAAGTGGGTTCAGTTCTCCACCGGCCGTCAGTATCGATGTGTTTTGTATTATATAGCTGGGATTTGATGTGTGTGTCAGATTTGTTACATTAACTGATAGGGAGTAGTTACCATTTGACCGGGTTTCAATATTAATGTAACTCTGATTATATGCTGGACTATCTCCAGGATTACCAACTATTACTGGCCATCCTGCACTTACGACCTCTGTATAACTATAAATTCCAAATTCATCGATTGTTTCCCCAATTATGGGATTATCATAAGATTTGTAACCTGACTGATCTTCCACTGTTATGTTGAAGTTCCAAGACCATGTATCATTATGACCGGCATTGGTATCCCAGGCACCATCACCTGGAGCATACCTATTTTGATATCCTGGTATGAAAGGAAACGTTATGTTATGACACTCAGTGTTTCCAGGACTGCCACTCGGATCCGTTACATTTGTTTCTGTGCAATCCCCCGAATTAAAGGTTACTTCGTCATCTGGCCACAGCATATTGTAGCTTGCAATTCCTGTGGTATTTTCGTATTGGAGATACATGTTTAAATTTCCACCGAGATTCCCACTATTGTTATATGTAGTGCCCTCGTTGCCACTGTCAAACCAGGCTGTGATGTTCATGTAGTCTATATCAGCCCATCCTTGATCACTACTGATATTGACGATAAATCTATATTCCGCACTGTTGTTTACATCTATCTGAGCATTTAGTTTAGATACCCATGTTCCTGATTGGTTATACTGGAAATCATACCAGTTGATCCTAGGTTGTAGTTGTAATACTGTTAAGTTTAAGGTGGTTTCGTTATGCCAATTTTCGCTTATATCTCCAGGATCAGCATTACTAAATATAATCAAAGGTCCAAATAAGAAGGCATTGGTAGACATGGAAACGATTAATGCCACCACTAATAACATTGAAAATATTTTTCTTTTTCCCATCCTTTTTCCGCTCCTAGGAATTATATTTTTTGAGTGCAAATCCCGATTATAAGAACCAATTTGTTCTTTATAAAACTTTTTGTTTCTTCCAATGTCGTAAAATATCTAAAAAATTTGCTCCATTGGAAAACATACCAAATATTATGTTTGTTAATCTTGCATGATTTTGGTAGCTACACGTGCAGTGTATTTTCCCCCTTGCGTACCAATAGGTATGTACACATCGAATTGTACATTAACAATTTGACTGATGTTACTACTGTGGAAGATTCCAGAATCGTTAAATATATCTATAGCATTTGCTTCGCCAATTCCTGCAAACATTACATCATAAGTTATGTCA
>CAZXHI010000059.1:0-2173 GCA_964640555.1 uncultured Thermoplasmatales archaeon
AACAAGAGTGATATGTTTATCCAACGTTTTTACAATATCCTCTTTTAATCTATCCTCAAGAGTGCTTCCCATCTAACATCCCAAATAACTAATGGGGCTGAAGATTAAAAATACTATTGATGCTTACATTCCGAAGTACTGCTTTAGTAACAAAAATTAAATAGTATAAATTACATTACAATTACGGGGGTACTGTGTATCCCTCCTATATAGTTTAGGTAGATCGAGGATGGTTTATATTATGAGTTGGAGTGCAAAAATTGGAAAGAAAAATGATTCATACATACCCAGTATTTTCATTTAATTTAATACCATCCGATTTTCCGATAATATCATCCTCCTTTACCAGCTTGATTGAAGTCGCCCCTCCCTGCAAACCCATTGCATGGAGGGGTAGTTCAATCAAAAGATAAAGATGAGAAAGAATAAAAAAACTAGATGATTGAAAAACGCACCTAACTAAACAACAAAAACTTAGCTATAAATGGTTTAGGATGATAGTCGTAAAAATTGTGAGTGATAAGCTTAAATTAAACACGATTTGGAATCTATTCACATGGATGCTAGAGGGATATTTTTTGTTCATTCATCGCAATACCCGTTTCAATTTTCTCATATTTGCTATTTGAATTGTATAAAAATTTCATAGGATCATGAACGTATGGACAAGAAACACATTGTAAAAAATATTAGGACAAATCAAGCAATATCTGAAATAATTGGAACCATGCTAATGTTAGGAATATCGGTAAGTCTTTTCTCTGTGGTTTACATCTCTGTTTTAACTGTTCCTTATTCTCCTCCCACTCCATCTGTCAATATTATTTGCCAGATAGGCAATGGCAATATTATACTAAGCCACTATGGCGGAAAGGCGTTGAACTTTGATACGAAAATTGTGATGAGAGTAGACGGTCAACCAGTGGATCCCATACTTGCTGGGGATTATCTGTATAATGATTTAAATGGTGATGGGCTATGGAACGTGGGTGAAAAGGTAGTTTTTTCATATGCAAGTTTGGTTTCAGGGGGAGAACAAATTGAAGTTAACATACTCGACACGGGACGCAATTCCCTAGTGATGACCGGAACATTTCAGGAGGAAATTGATTCTGTTCTTTCTATATACACATCTGTTGATACCATTAATCCATACGAGTTAACATCTTCACCGTTTGATATAACCGCAACAGGACCTCTCAATCTAGATAATGTCACGTTGTATTACCGATGGAGTGATGATAACAGCACTTGGGATGGTACTTTTGTTGTTGATGAGAACAATAACACAGTTGATAACAATGGTTGTGATGAAGATGCTAGCCTTGATAGAGGAACTGAGACAAATTTTGTCAATGCACAGGACACATCACCTGACTCAGATGTGATGAACATCAAAGAAGAAAACACAGGTGGAGGAAGCAGTTCTGAATGGTTGAATTGTAATGCCTTTGATTCTACTTATACAGCTTGGACGGAAGTTGGTTCTCCACCTTATCTTGATGATCAAGATCAACCAGCCAATTATATTGGGACTACGAGCAATGGAGCTGATGAAGGTTGGTTTGACTTTTCTGGCACCTCCCTCACGGGTACTCTTAATGTCAATATTTCGTTATATTGCAATAACGATGATGGTGCTGGAGATGATTATGCCGATGTAATCGTTGACTATGCGGGAAGTGGTTCTGGTTCAGATGTTGGAAATATAGGTCAACATACCAGCTGGTCTCATAACACAATTGATCTTGGTACACATACTGTAGCAGAGGTTAATAATCTTCGTGTTCGTTTTAATTATGTAAGAGTTGGCGGGTTCTGGAAGGCAGATGATGTGAGAATTGATCATGTAAGAATAGGTGTCAGTAGCTCAGGTGGTGATAATTATGAGACAGATTTTGAGTATCAGTGGACCACAGCAGATTATGAAAAAGAAAACAAAGAAGTCTGTATTTATGTTGATTCCCATACTGGTTCAGAGAATCTAAATATTAATTATTACAATGGCGGATCTTGGACGAATCTTGGTACTATAACAAGTATCGGATGGAATAACTTTACTGCAGCAGGATTAATCTCATCAACATACACCATTCAACTTATTGGCGCTACAGAAGCTTCTGATTCAATTCAAGATAACTGGGATATAGATTGTATATATCTTCATACATGG
>CAZXHI010000060.1:0-3727 GCA_964640555.1 uncultured Thermoplasmatales archaeon
GCTACGATTTCTCTCCATCCTTTTTCTTTGAATAAAAAGCGTGTTTCTCTTGGTGAAAGATTATAATTATCGAACTGTCTAATTTTACTGTCTAGAAGAGTGATTTTTCCACCGATTAGAAGTTGTTTCATATTATGAACATTAGCAACTCCGGGGTGGTCCGTATCTTTTGTGCGATATATTGCCTGTGCCAATGATTTTTTATCATATGTATAAATTTCATCTATATTTAGTTGTGCAAGTAGACCGTTTTTCTTGTTTGTAAGCAGAATGGTGTCTCCTTCTTTTACTTCTTTTAGATCCTGTTTATCGAAATCCAACAGTATTGGTATTGTCCATGGCGTATCATCTGCTAATCTTTTTTCTTTAATCACACTTTCAAGATCGTTGTCATATAGAAATCCTTCCAGCGGCGAAAAGACTCCATTTGAAATGTTAATTACGTCTTCTGAAAGATCTGTGTTTATTTCAAGCTTAGGAAGTTCCTCTAAGTCTGATGACTCTTTCTTAACAAGTCTGTTTATTAATTTTCCTCCGTGTGGTTTTGACATATCATTCCCTCAATCCAGATATCCCAACGCCCTTAACCGATCTTTAACTTTTTCTTCATCTTCTTTGCTGAACGCTTCTTCACTTTCCTCTTCTATACCGGATATGACCTCTCTAAGTACATAGGTTACATAGGAAGAAAGAGAGTTAAACCCTGTTCCTTCTATTCGCTTTTTTATTTTTTCTGCGAGTGGTGTCGGTATAGATATTGTCGTATATTTTTTCCCTTCTTTTTCTTCTGTCATAATAACACCTAATTAAATATGGTTATATATCATTATATTTAATTACATGTAATTACAGAGGATATATATAAATATTGTGAAATCAGGTAGTGGTGGCATCTCTAATCACATCAATTCATAAAAAAAGAAATAATAGAGAGACTATTACACCGTACCGTTTTGGGTGAAAAAGTGAAAACAAAGGACGTGAAAATAGCCATTCTCCGCATAGAAGGAACAAACTGCGAACAGGAATCACATGATGCATTCAAAAGATTAGGAGCAAATCCGGAGTTTGTACATCTAAAACAATTACTAAATATAGACTGTAACAAAAATGAGAAAAGAGACATCTTCGATTATCAATGTCTAATGATACCAGGAGGCTTCTCTGCTGGAGATTATATCAGAGCAGGGGCAATCTTTGCAGCTAGAATAAAAAGCAAGCTACAAAAAAAATTAGTAGAATTTGTAAAACAAGAATATCCAATACTTGGCATATGTAATGGGTTTCAAGTATTAACAGAACTTGGATTGCTACCTGGAATAGACAACATTGTCAGTTCAGTTCCCGAAGCTTGTCTGAATATCAATGATTCTAATAGATTCGAATGCAGACCTACTTTGCTTAAACATGAAAACAATGGCAAATGCGTTTTTAGCTCAAAGATCCCGAAAAATGACATTAGATTAATCCCCAGTGCCCATGCAGAAGGGAAACTATTATTTCCTTTGGACAAACAGAGGAAATACCTAGATGCGCTAGAGGAAAACGATCAAATTGTATTTCGTTATGTTGATCCTGATGGCAACTATGCAGGATACCCATGGAATCCCAATGGATCTATCTCAAATATAGCAGGTATATGTAACTCCCAGGGTAATGTGTTTGGCATGATGCCTCATCCAGAGAGAACTTTTTACAGACATCAACATCCCGATTGGACTGACACCGGTTTGAATGATGATTCTGGTGATGGCCGGGCGATATTTGAATCTGTATTGGAATACATATGTAAAAAAATTTGATGAGATAAATTATATCTTTTTTGTTCTATGCTCTCCTTCCTTCTCCCATTCAAATCCACAATTTCATAATCGTCTTTTAAAGGAGCGATTATTTATTTAACTCTTTTATAGACGCAGTTTTTTCCTAAAAAATCAATTTCAACTTCTTCACCAATTTCACTTTTCAATAACATTTTCAAAATTTCAAAAGCATAATTTTTTGTTTCAAAACCATCCTCAATCTTTAACTTATTTTCATTTTGATTTGTCATATTCTTCCTTCCTTCAAATCTACAATTTCAAAACAACCATTTCTTAATAAGATTGTTAGATGTGTATGAACTCTGTTGAGAAAGGTTTAATCTGTCTTACATACTATTAATTTGAAAAAACACTACAACAGCGATTATAATTACTATTGCAACCAAAATGGCTACTCCTAGTTTCGCGTTAACCCACTCAAACATATTCTTCTTTTCCTCCATTCAAATCTACAATTTCATAACCGTCTTTTAAAGTGATGTTTATCAATATGTCACCATTTCCTACTTTTTTCAATCCAAGCGTTATCCACATCTCCCCGTAGCTCTATAGGTAAATCTGGCGTTCCGTCATGAAAAACACCATTCTCACCCTCCCACCATATCCGCCTATTCGTAGTTTCACAAAGACTCCTATTAGTTATTTCAGCCCAAATCTCTGTTTTAATATTTCCCTTTTCACCCTCCTTAAGCAACCTTTTGATATTAATATCATACTCAGACAAATTTCTCCCCAATCCACAATTTCAAAGCATTCATTCTAACTTAAATGTTCCGATTGTCTTCTATTTGATGTAAATTTTGCCTTATAAATTCTAACACACCAAAAGTCAACCTGTCCACTCATAACCAAAGCATAAAATTATCTTAATTTAAAGTTAAATGAAAAGTAAATTTCAAGTGGGATTGAGATATTCTAGATATGAATAGAAAGCGCATTCTAAACATAACAATGTTGGACACTTTATACATCTAGAGAACATAACGTCTTAAAAGATTAATGTGAAAGTCGGAGGGGGAAGCGTGAAGGTGGTGAGGAAAGATGGGAAAAAATAGGATTACTCCCCCGTCCAATGTTTTATAATGTATATATTAGTATATAATGTTTTTTATATTATTGTTACTGACATCCATGTAAGATAAAAAATGATAAAAATTATGTTTTTTTATCAATCTTTTCCAATACGTTCTCGATATGGGAAAAAGTCGCTTCAACAGTGCCCGTAGTGTCAATAATATTCCAACTCTCTGCCAGAAGGAGGGCTTTCTTTCTAACCTTCACAAGCTCATCAAGCGTTTCAAACATTTCAAGCTCATTCCGCTCTTCAAAACGTTTTAACAACTTTGCAGGAGGTGCATCAAGGAAAAACATATAATCAGACGTGGGAACGAAATTCTCAAAGAGATCATAAGCTATTTTTGCCAACCGTTGAGGAAGATAAGCCGTTCCCATAAGATAGCGTACCATAATAAGTGTATCATACTCTTTTTTTCCGTAGTATCTTTTGATTGAACGCAGAACATCCACCATATAGAAAACAGATGCTTTCAATTTGTTGATTTTTCCTTTACCAAGCAGTGCCTTCCTTGCTTTTTTCCCAAAAAAATTATCAGATTCTGGGTGAGATCTAAGGACTACCTTTTCACCCATTCCCTCATATCTATCTTTAATTAATTTGGCATGAGTATCTTTACCCACACCGTCAAGCCCATCAACAATTATCAGACGCATTCAATTCACATTACCATCAAAAGAAAGTATAATCCAGCCGCTACAAAAGGAACTGAAAGGTTATCTAGACCTATGGGGGTAACACCCTCAGCAATTGTCGAAATACCTGCAATACACAACAGTAAGAACAATGTCTCATAATTCAGAGAAAGTTTCCCATAGAATAGCAAGGC
>CAZXHI010000061.1:0-2752 GCA_964640555.1 uncultured Thermoplasmatales archaeon
GTAAAAGAAAACATATACTTCCTTAAACAAACGAACATTTCATCCAATCCGTAAGCGCACATATAAAAAAACCATATTTTTTCATGATTAATATTTAGGATAAATGAATTTTTTTGAGACTAAAAGTCGATTGAACATATCAAAATGAACTTGGGATTTTTTTATTTATTATCTATGGTAGAAATAAGTATTTTTTGTGTAACCTTTTTATACTATTTTCTTATAACTTAGTAACATGAATAATATTTCTGTTTCGAAAAGAGAATCAGAAATCATGAATAAAATCAAAGAGCATGAACAGATTATATTCACAGCAAAAGACGTGCAACGATTTCTGCATATCTCAAAGAGAAATGCTTACCAGTTATTTCAACGAATGAAAGAAAAAAAAATTATCGTAACCATCGAACAAGGAAAATACATGTTGAGAGAACATTGGGATTCTTTGAATATCTATGATATAGCATCTTCATTGATAACACCATGTTATATTGGTTTTTGGAGTGCGTTACATTTTCACCATCTCACAGATCAAGTTCCACAAACAGTTTTTGTCGTTACAACAAAACGAAAGCGTTCACAGATTCTTCAAAATCAAAAGATATCTTTTGTGACCTTAAAGCCTCACTGGTTTTTTGGCTATGAACGATATCATCATACGGTTGTCTCAGATAAAGAAAAAACAATCATTGATTGTCTTCATGTTCCAGCATATAGTGGAGGGATTGATCATATCTATCAATCGTTAACTTCAGATTTGAACATTGATACGTTGATTATGTATTGTCAAAAGACAAAAAGCTCTACTATTGCATCGCGTCTGGGGTATTTACTTGATAAAAAACAATTGCTTACAAAAAGAACCCCTCTTAAAAGGATGATAACATCATATGCTAAACTTGATCCTCTGATGAAGAAAAAAAGAGTAGATAAAACATGGAAACTCTATATTGGAGAAAAGATAAAATGATAACTAGAGAACAGCTAAGGAAAATACACACTGCTCATCTTCCGTTACATGTTTTTGAACAGGATTATATTCAAGCATTATTTTTACATGCCTTCTTTCAGATGACAGATACATTTGTTTTCAAAGGTGGCACATTTTTAAAACATGCATATGGTCTTGATCGTTTCTCTGAAGATTTGGATTTTACACTCCTTAATCAAGAAACATCTTTAGCAAAAAAACTTAAAACGACGGCAAGTAGACTTTCAATGTTTGGTTTAGAAGCAAGTATCGATCACATCGAGGATAAATCAATGTCTTGCACTGCAAGATTGGTTTATAATGGACCATTATTTGATGGATCAGATCGGTCACGTGGCCATATCCAACTTGAAATTTCAAAACGAAACGATGTCTTCATCGATCCTGAATGGATACGACTCTTTTTTCCGTATCCAGAATTACGAGTAATCTCTGTCCTTGGTTTATCAAAACAAGAAGTATTAACTGAGAAATTGAGAGCATTGTCCATGAGAAAAAAACCTCGTGATCTCTATGATGTATGGTTTTTACTGAAACAGCAGGTCAAGATAGATACCGTTCTATATGAAAAAAAAATGAACATAGTAAAAAAAGAATTGATTGTATATATTCAGTTGACCAAAGAGGAATGGAAAAGGGATCTAGACATCCTTCTTGAACATCCTCCCTCATTTGAATTGGTTAAGAAAGATGTCATAACCGCCTTAAAGATCAATAATATATATGTTGAGACAGGATAGTTGAGCGTTGGCTAATTCTCTTTTCAAGATACAAAATTACATTAATTTATTAAGCATTGAAAAAAACCATAGTTTTCAGATGTTAAACATCCTATTTGCCCCAATAGTTTTTTTGCTAAAAATTCCAAAATGCATCCAATTCTCAAACAAAAACAGTGTCATTTGACACATGGCATTTTCTTTTAACTAATAACCATCCTAGATGTAAATTTCATTTGAGTATATCTATGGCAACAATCGAAAAATGGTAACGATTGTAAAAAAACATTTATATATCGACGAGAGCGCAAATTTGTATCATGGATTAACATAGTGCATTGTTGCACTAGGAGCAAAAAATATGAAAAAAGAATTGGTGAGGAAAGTCGCTATTATATCGGTAGCAATTATGCTTATTGCCACTATTCCACTTATAATTGGGGAAGGTAACACTAGAATGGGGTGTTACCCATCATCTGATAAGATTACCATAGGGGAGGATTTCAACGTTACATTCTGGTTGAGTGCTGACGAATCTGTAGATTCTTGGTATATTGGTCTACTCAATTTTAACGAGACAATTCCAGGGATGGTAAATGCAAACTATGTTTCAATAGATCCTTATTGGAAAAGTGGGTTTTTTGATAGTGGAACCATTAATAATAATGAAGGAAATATAAGATATATTCAAGCATTTATTATGTCAGGATCGACAGTAAACACTACAATATTCACAGTAAATTTTACATCAGTAAAGCCAGGTATATGCAACATTATCTTAACGGAAGCAGAAGCATATTCGGGAGGGACAAACGTATTATATAACTGGTATAACACATCTGTAACGATTTATCCAGAAGAACCCACAGGATTGACTACAACAACAGTGGGTGAGAACAGGATAGATTTAAATTGGATAAAACAAGCAGGAATGGATAGGACACTTATAAGATATAAAACAGGGTCCAATCCAACAAGTATAACAGATGGTACAGAATTATACAATGGTACTGGGACATCAACAAGTCATACAGGATTAAAC
>CAZXHI010000062.1:0-2996 GCA_964640555.1 uncultured Thermoplasmatales archaeon
AAATAATTGCATTTTTAAACCAGTCAACACCACCCATATAGTGGAAGATATAGAATATGGTACTTTTATATTGTGTTGGAGGAGGGTGCCACTCCAATTTATATGTTTATATACAAACTCAACCCATGCATTAAAGATTAATTTGAAGATGTAAACGTACAAAATAAAAAAAGAGAAAGAGTCTCCCCCATGACCGAATTATCATGGAAGAGAAGAGCATAATCGTCTATTTTTGTCCGATCCCGCCCCACTTGGCGATATACAAAATGCCGAAAACGCACACTAGAGTTATGATAACTCCAGAAATTATTGCAATTACTGCACCTGTAACGTCCGTTATGTCGTTGATTGTTAGCCCTGCGAGTGCAAACAATCCCACAATTATTTCTTTCCATATCAACGCGATGATAAATCCAAAGGCCGCTGCAATCGCTGTGGATACGCTTATTTTTACTTCACTTAATTTAACCATTTTATCTCTCGCCTCATCTAAATTACCTTTATATATTTCGTCTTTACTTTTAAGATTACCGATTTTTTTCATACATACTTTTAACGTCACACAACTCAACATTGCCTCATTTTGATTTTGAATTCAAAATGGAGAAAACAAACGACTTAAGATCAAAAATGGACTTTAAGACAAAGCTTCGTAAATAGTAACATTCTTATATACAAGGCAATTAATATTGCTATTGAAAATATATGAAAACCCTTGTTCTAAATGTAGATCGCGATGATGATTTTGGAAGAAAGGCAAAGGTAAAAAGTCCCATAATTGGAATTAAAGACAATATTGATGCTGCAAACAAACTGGGACAAGAAGACCCTGAAGATTCAGATCTTAATGCTATCTTTTTTGCCATTTCAACATACAAACAGCTGACTAATGAAAAAAAAGATGTAGAAGTAGCTACAATCTGTGGAGATATACACGTAGGTCTAAAATCAGATGAAATATTGTCCAAACAATTGGAAAATGTGATCCAGAAAACAGGTGCACAAGATATAGTTCTTATAACCGATGGCGCAGAGGATGAATATATACTACCCATAATCCAATCCAGAATTAAGATAACTTCTATAAGACGGGTTTCTGTAAAGCAGAGTAGGGAATTAGAAGATACCTATTATCGCATTCTAAAACTTCTTGATGATGAAAAAGTCCAAAAACAGTTCATTCTACCAATAGCCCTTGTTCTCATCGTATGGGCTTTTTTTGTGTTGATGGGTCTGACATCAAGTGGATTTGGAGCCATATTATTAACCCTAGGCCTATATTTGCTAATACGAGTTTTCCACTGGGAACGAAACATTGCAAGTATGTTTGAGGAAATAAGATCGGGTTTTTTAACCGGGAAACTATCCATTTATACTTACATAATTGCTACAGTAATAATAATCGCCAGTGGTTTTTTAGCATATAATAATACTGATTTTACTTCAACTGTAGAATTCATACCAGTTTTATCGTTTGTGACCAACATAGTATGGGGGATCGTAATAGCAGGTCTCATTGCAGCATTTGGACGGATAGTAGATATATATGTGAAAGACAAAAAAACACCATGGACTTACTGGATAGTTCCTTTTTCCCTTTTTGCATTTGGGTTTATCTCTCACGCAGTCTTTGGATCATTATATAAAGCCCTCATCAACGGCCCTTCGAATTTTTCTATAACGCCATTTCTAACACCAACCTTCATTGGCTACACAAGCACAGGAATAATGATAGCAATAGTGGGGGCAATCACTTATCATTACATCAAAGATATGTACAGGATGGAAAATAAGAGCTTAGAAATCGAAAAACAGACAACAAAACTCGTTGAAAAAAGCTGAAGCACATGAATTACAAAGACTGGAAATCTACCTATGAAAAAATAGTAAGTGATTTTAACTATTCTGTGGAAACCGATGAAAAAGCAGCAGATGCTCTAGATAAATTATTACAAGAAAAAAAGAATCTATTTCCAATCAGTACGTTAAAGGATTTAATTAACAATAGGGAGATGATGATTTTTGGCGCAGGACCATCTCTGGAAAAATCTATTCTGAAGCACAAAAAAAAACTTACTGATAAATTAAAAATTGCAGCAGATGGTACAACAACCGCACTACTAAAAAATAACATACGTCCAGATATTATCGTTACTGACTTGGATGGTAAAGTGTTAGATCAATTGAAAGCAAATTCAGAAGGGAGCATAGTCATAATACACGCTCATGGGGACAATATAAACAAAATCAAAAAATATGTTCCAGAATTAGAAGGGGAAATTCTTGGCACTACACAAATCAATCCAGAACCTTATGATTTCCTTCATAATTTTGGAGGTTTTACAGATGGTGACAGGGCAGTATATCTCGCAGATCACTTTCATGCTAAAAAAATATATTTGATGGGTTTTGATTTCAACGGCAAAATAGGAGAATATTCCTTTGCAGAAAACAAAGATAAAAAACTAAAACTTAAGAAATTAAAATGGTGTGAATATTTAATAGACGTGTTAAACAAACAAAATAGCATATATTATCTTTAAAATTCTATACCCGCCTTGTAGTTAACTTTAAGGATCCCCCCTCAAGAGTCACCACATCCTCCTTTTTCTCAATATGATTCCTTGGATTGTCTACAGTAGTGTTTATGAGAATACAGTTGGTGTTTCATCGTAATAAGCCATGTTTTCGGATTTTATGGGCATGATTTCTCAGCGTTTCCTCTACCTCTGGTCTCCATTGAATTTTCTCAAGTAATGCATATGCAACTTCTTCATTTATATTTCCAAGATTCCACTTAACTGACTCTGCATATGATGTAATAAACGTTTTACAGAGCTGAAATTTTTCAGAAGTAAACATGGGATCGGTACTAAGAATGGAAGAACACATACCAGCAATATCTTCGATAGGTTTTCCCACCCTACATTCTTCAAAGTCAACACCCCATATGCAATCAGCAAGTATAAAATTCCGTAGAATTGAATCTCCGCGTA
>CAZXHI010000063.1:0-4995 GCA_964640555.1 uncultured Thermoplasmatales archaeon
ATGTGGAGGAATCATACGGAACAAATGCAACCGATCCATTGGATCAGCTAACAGATATCGATGATGATGGTGTACCTGACGATGATTCTCCTGATGGAAAGTACACAGGCGACTCTGATGATGACAACGACGGACTCGAAGATCAGATAGAAGAAATGCTAGGGGCAAATTCTAAAAATAAATCGGATGTAAAGAACATAGACGATGCCATAGCAGGGGGTTATCTTGTTGACACTGATAGTAACGGACAATACGATACATTCTATAATGCAATCAGCAGCATTGATACAAAAATTGAAGTTGCAGCTGATGGAACCTATTTGATAGATACTAATGGAGATGGAAAATGGAACTATATCTACGAACCTGTTAGTGGAGATGTAACACTTTATAAGGAAAAATCTTCCGTAGGATTTCCATGGGTGATCATAATAGCCATAGTTGTGGCAGCGATAATAGTAATAATCGCCATTCTCCTCAAGACTGGATATATCTACATCGAAAATGCGCCGCCCACAGAAACGGAAAATAACGAAGAAGAAACAGATCAACAAAAGAAAGAATAAAACTAACTTCGTATTTATCTGTGAATTTTGTAGTTCATGCAATAACAACTTTTCCATATGCTAGATTGAATTCACAAACGCCGATTGGTTTCAAGAATATTTTTTGGATAACAGTTGTAAAACAATTATTAAATATACAAAACTGCAAAAATGATAATCGTGGTAAAAATGAATAACGAATATAAATTCATAATAAAAGAAATCGACAAAGTGCACAAAAAACGAAAAGAACTGAACAGATTAGAAGACATGTTATATGAGAAAATTTCAGAATTGTAAAAACAGAGTTATAAGGCATTATTCTAAGTTTTAGTTGTAAACACCAATCTGATTAAAAAATAATAAATGGGAGCACAGTGAATTAACGCGGTATTTATCATAAGCGGCGGATAAACCAAATTTATTTTATATCGTTCCTACTTACAACCCATAATTATGATTTGTCTTGGCATAGAGGGAACGGCTCATACTATCGGTGTTGGTGTTATAGAGGATATCGGAAAAAAGTGCAACGTCTTATCGAATATAATCAAAATATACAGGCCAAAAGAAGGAGGAATCCACCCACGAGAGGCAGCAAATCATCATGCTTCCTATGTGGCAAATTTAATTGAAGAGTCCGCAGAGAAAGCTCAAGTTGATTTTACTGACATCGATTTGGTATCTTTTTCAAAAGGTCCTGGGTTGGGCCCTTGTCTTAGAACTGCTGCAACTGCAGCACGGGCGCTTTCACTTTCACTTGATAAACCAATTATGGGCGTTAATCATTGTGTTGCTCATTTGGAGATTGGACGTGGGACATTGGATGACTGCAAGGATCCTGTACTGTTGTATACATCTGGTGCAAATACTCAGATTACCGCTTTTGCTGAGGGAAGATATCGTGTTTTTGGTGAGACTCTTGATATTGGTATTGGGAATTGTCTTGATAAATTTGGTAGGAATATCGGGTTTGAATTTCCATGTGGTCCAAAGATTGAAGAACTGGCAAGAAAGGGGAAAAAGTATTTGGAGCTACCCTACTCTATAAAAGGAATGGACATTGCTTTCTCAGGTTTACTAACAGCAGCAGAACAATACTACAAAAGAGGGGAGAGATTGGAGGATATATGCTATTCCATACAGGAAACGACCTTTGCAGCATTGACTGAAGTTACAGAGCGGGCAATGGCACATACTGAAAAAAATGAGGTACTTCTTGGTGGAGGTGTTGCAAGTAACAAACGACTGCGGGATATGGTTCAAACAATGGCAAAAGAACGTGATGCACATTTTTTTGTCCCATCAAAGGATCTGTGTATTGATAATGGAGCTATGATCGCCTGGCTGGGACTTTTGATGTACAATAGCGGTATACGCATGAAGGTTGAGGATAGTTTCATTGATCAGCGATTCAGGACAGATATGGTGGATGTGAGTTGGCGTGACTGAAAAAACAATCTTGTATAGAGGGGCAGAGGCGGAAATTTGTTTATCAAACTATATAGGATTCAAAACGGTCCAAAAAAAGCGCGTACGAAAGACATACCGGATAAAAGATATCGATGACCGTCTCATTTCATTCAGAACAAAAGAGGAAGTTAAACTGATAACAGGCGCACGCCGCCAAGGAGTATCAGTACCGATTATCTACGATGTTGATCTGGAAGATGGTACGATAACCATGGAATATATCGAAGGTAAGAGAGTTAAAGATATACTAAATGAGTTAAGTGAGGGGGAACGAGCTCGCATCTGTGAAAAGATTGGAGAAAATATTGCAAAGCTTCATAATAATGATATTATTCATGGAGATCTTACTACCTCAAACATGATGCTATTTGATGATCGTATTTACTTCATTGATTTTGGGCTTGGTGAGAAAAACGGTGAGATGGAATCAAAAGGCGTTGACTTGCATGTTTTAATGGAGGCAATTGAGTCAACACATTCCAGATATGCTAATTGTTTTGATTATGTATTGGATGGTTATAAAAAAGAATTAAAGGAAGATGTGAATCTTGTTATTAAAAAGATAGAGGAGATAGTTAAAAGAGGCAGATACAGATGAAAACCGTATACTTTATTACAAGTAATGAAGGAAAACTAAAGGAAGCCAAAGCAAAACTATTGGGAGTGGATATCGAAGTAGTTCAAAAGAATCTTGGCTACCCTGAGATACAGGCAAATGCTTTGGAGGATGTTGCATATTTTGGTGTAAAACATATACAAGAAAAATTTAATCATCCGTTTATTCTCGAAGATGCAGGCCTTTTTATTGATATCTTAGATGGATTTCCTGGCGTGTATTCTGCCTATGTTTTTTATACTGTGGGCTGCAGCGGTATTTTGAAATTGCTAGATGGTGTAAATATAGATAAAAGAAAAGCATGTTTTAGATCCGTTTTTGCTTATGGTGCACCAGGTAAAAATCCCAAGTTTTTCATTGGAGAATGCAATGGCAGAATTTCCAATCGTGAGCAGGGAGATCATGGTTTTGGATATGATCCAATATTTATTCCTAATGGCGATACCAGAACGTTTGCTCAGATGGATACGGAGGATAAAAACCGTTTTTCACACAGGGGTAAATCCTTAGAAAAACTGATGGAGTTTTTTAAAAAATTATGAAATCATATTATATATGATAGACCCGTGGTTGATCTAGGTTTATTGTCAATCAATCTTGTTTTCCAATATCCTGCAACCATTTCCTTATCCGTAGGTAACCAATTTTTTTTTCTCCGCCTATCCATAAGATAGGAGCAGTTTTCTGAAGATCTTCAAAAACACCATGAGATTTAGCATCATTCAACTGTTCATCATCCCACTCATTTATATCATGCGGAAACGTCACTATTTTTATATCGTCTCTATAAGCTAAGAGTTCTTTTGTCTGAGTGCATTTTATGCAGTTTTCCAGTGAAAACAAAAATTTTTCTTTCATATTATCTTTTCCCATTTTTTCAAGTTTGAAGATGATTCGAGTCGGACGGGGCTACCAAGAGTTGGAAGAAAGAGTTTTGCTAAAAACTTCCTTTTACCCACCCCGTTTTAATCATCTATAGGGCAATCACATCTTGATTACTAAAAACTTTCTTTTTGATTTGATATTTTTCTGACTTTGACATACATCAAAGCATCTTTTCTACAGTAATTGTATTTCAATGCTTAGATATGGACATCTAACACTTTATCAATGAAAGAAAAAAAGAGAGGGTTAGGAGTACCCGCCCATTTTGAGACTAGGATCGCCAAGAAGAAGCCATTGCTGCACCGTCTTTTCATCAATTCCATCCCACCCATAATCGTCACGCCAATAATGAAGTATCAATGATTTATGATGGGTTATATAACCTGTTATTGCTTGACTGTATGCCATACCTAGTATCTGCTGGTCTTCTTCCCCATATTGTCTAAAGAACTCAGTGTTAATCCACACGTCACCTGGACCAATATTGCACACGTCACCTTCCGATCCCCATCCATATCCTGTATTACCAATAGTAGCAATAGCTCCTGTTTTTGGAAGTTTTACCATGTACCAGCTCCAGCATTCAGGAATTGGCCGACCATATGTGTTCATATGGTTATTTAGAACTATTCCATGGAGAAAAGTAGGTATAAACGATACGTTAAATTGGCTGTTATGACAGCCGCCAACACAAACGACCGGTAACTTGTCAGTGTTTGATAATTTGTTCATCGGGAAAACAGGTGGAGTCAAATATGGGAAAAAGGGTGAAACCTGAGAAACAACAAGCCCTGCTACTTGGGCGTGGCCTCTATTACCAGGAATTCCGGGATAATGATTTCCCCACCATCCAGGGCTTCCATGTCCGGAGAAATAAACAAAACCATAACCTTTACTAAACGCATCGATCACATCTGATTGATCAACCCACTCTCCATTAGATGTCCAAACAATTTCCTTCTCGAAATCATCAGGCATATAATACAAGCCTCCGCCTCGACCGTATAGTAGCTTTTCACCAGTGCCCCATTCTCCTTCGTAATAGGTTTCCGTGTCATTTCTATATGCTGTAAATATCGTTTCACCGTTATCATTATCAATCCACACTTTGACATTAGTTAAATTTCCATATGGTCTTGGGTCATATGATTTACCACGGATAGTCAAAATACCATCAACGTACGAGATATTTGCCCAAAAATAAAAATCATTACAATACGCTTGGCTATCTCGTGGGGTATATGTAAAATTTGTATTTCCAATTATATCGCCTTCCGAGACAGATACGATTTCTGCTATCGGCGGTGCGGGGTAATCTTTGTATCCAGGTTTAAGATGATCGTCATGGTTGAAGGATAAATTTGTTTCAACTGTTCTATCAAGTGTAACATGTATCTCATCGATTGGTCCAGAGACATCATCTGGGTTGGTACTCTGTGCGTAAATAGTATATTCTCCATCTGGAAGTTCATTTAC
>CAZXHI010000064.1:0-10091 GCA_964640555.1 uncultured Thermoplasmatales archaeon
CTATTGATGCTTACATTCCGAAGTACTGAATAATTTCAACAATCTCTCCGATAAGTTCCTTTCTTTCTCTGATAAAAGATTCCGCCTTCTTGTCAAATTCCCCCTGTTCCATAAAAGGATTCAAGAAAAATTCCGTATTTATCTTCATTAAACTTTCCACATATTTTTTAAAAGCAGAACATAAAGGATTTCCTTCTATAGTAACTCCATTATATGGGGTGTCTCTCTCTTCATTATCCGCTTTTATTATACCATATGACATGGCTATGCGTGGCAATTCTTGTAACCATTCCTCAATCAGTTGCGTGAAATCAAATTTAATTTTTTGTCTCGTTTTTTCGCAATCAAAAGGAACATGCTTTTTTAATACTTCCTTGTTTATCCGCTCTTCAGCCTTATATTCATGACCGGCTATTCCTAGCAGCGTATAATTTTCTCCAATCCTTTTTATATATATCTCATTTTCATATTCTAGTTCATTTAACCAATCATATCGAACTAGTTTAAATCCCAATTCTGATGGTCGAACAGGCTCTTTCTTTTGTATAACGCTTACATAATGCATTTTTTGCTCTTTTTTTCCCATTCATTATCACATATTTTGAGTAACTTTTGAGTTAACTCAATTTTCCCCCTTCTAGAGATTTGACCAAAAGGATTAAGATAACTCAAAATTTTTTGTCATACAGTGAAACACTATGAAATACAATAATTTAATCATTTCTGTGAGATTCCAAGTATCAGATGTAGATTTATTGAAAAAAGTTGCAAATAGTAGGGGTGAGAATGTTAGTGATTTCGTGCGGTTATCTGTAAAGAAGGAATTTGCTCGTCTTTCATTTCTATCTGATGAGGAAAAGAAGGCCCTAGAAGTCACCAATGAGGTGAATAATGAACCGAAAGGAAATATTAGAAGATGGATGGATTGAATTTCGATTGTTACTTAACGAATTAATCTCTTTGATTTCTTCTGTAAAAGAACTGCCTGCTATTCATGGGGGTGCTATGTAGTGATTCAGGTTTCTAAAAGATTCAAAACACTCGACAAGGAAAAACTCCTTGAAGAGCAAAACAAGATACGCAAGAAATACGGACTGCGACCACTCAAACGATTATCTCAGGAAATAGTTTTATACTGCCTAGATGATGATAAAACGCAAAAACGGGGAGAATGCATTACCCCTAATAATGGGGGGATGTATCAGTGAACAGCAAAATCATAAGAGAGTACAAAGATTTTGTTTGGGGGCGACACAGCAAACGGAATACAAGACTGACATACACAGACCATGCCAGAGTAATGCTCAACCGCATAGGCAAACCACTCAAAGATGTAACACAAAATGACGTAGACAGATATGTACAACATTGTCTGGAGAGCATGAAGACAAACGGCAACAGCATAAGATTCTGGAGCATCAGGCAGTTCCTTAAATGGGCGAAACGTGACGACTTGGTATTACCAAAGATTAACCCTGTAGATGCTGGCAAACTGGCTTTAAACGAAGATGAGGCAAACAAGATACTGTCAACCATTGAAACTCTCAGCCCGTTGCACAGGTTGGTATTCTACCTCGAATACGATACGATACGCAGACCTAGTGAGATACGCAAACTCAAACTAACAGACAGATACCGTGACATGCTAAGCTACGAAGGTAAGACGGGTATCAAACCAGTGATTATGACAGAGAGATTACAGAGAGCATGGGATGAATACCTGAAATTCAGACCCATACCAGCAACAGATGAGGACAGTAAATACCTGATACTTACCGAGGGTAGTTATTTCAGGGGGCGATACTCACGTTGCAACTCGATGATAAACCGCATAATCAAAGAAGTATGCATGCTTTCAAAGATAGAGATACCACAGGGTGAGACAGCCAGCAACTATCTGATAAAGCGAACCACTATAACACTACAACTGAAGGATTGCCCAGACCCTAAGATAGTGATGCAACAGGCAGGTCACACAAAACTAGGCACTACAATGAAGTACAACCGTATAGATGAAAAACACATAAAAGAATATCTTAACGTGTTTGAACATAAAAGTGACAACATAAACGGAAATCGTGACATAGACAAACATAAAAAACTTTTATGAAACAATACCTATTACCCCACCCTATGGATTTTAACATTAAGAAACCCACACACATTTTTGCACTCATAATGATTATCATCACTTTTTTAGTTTTTATTATCTTACCCGTGCTTTCTTATTTTGGGGTGTCTTTCTCTACTCAGACAGACCAAATTAGTGGGAGTCCTGGATCCTTTGGAATGATATTTGAAATAATTGTTTTATTACTTCAGACCGCAATTGTTATCGCATTATTCGTCATAATTCCAGTTCTGTGGTATCTTATAGTTAATAAATTCACACTAAAAGAAACGTTTTACCATCTAAAACTTCGAATTCATGGAATAGATATAGCAGTTCTATGGGGTGTAATAACAGCAATAGTCGCATTAGTAGTAATTGTTGCAATTGGAGCCTTATTAATGTCCCTCGGCCTTGATCTTACAGACGCAAGTAATATTCCAGAACTAGAACTGTATTTCTCTCTGCCTTCGATGCTCTTTCTAATTGCTTTTCAACCAATTGCTGAAGAAATATTCTTTAGGGGTTTTTTACTGGAAAAAATAGATTCTCTCATCGGGGAAAAAACAGCAATTATTACTACTGCCATATTGTTTGGTATTGCCCATTTGTCTGTTGGAAATATTTATCCTGCTTTTACGACAGGAGTGATAGGAGTTCTCCTTGCATTTCTTGTAATCAAAACAAAAAACCTTTATTCTGCCATTACTGCTCACATCATATTCAATCTTGTTAGCTTCAGCATATACATATTTGCTAAATCTATTTTATAAAAAAGTAATCATTTGGAGAATAGGGAAGTATAAAGGTGGTGAGGATGGGATGTTTTAAAAAACTTATAGCTTCTCCATTCTCCAATAAGAATCAAATATATTTATATTATATATATTTTACTATTCATAATAAAGAAATCCCTTGAGAAAACTAAACATGATAACCAGCATTTTTATCCAATAATGCATAAGCGACAATTGTAACCTATCAAGGAATGTTAAATCTATTTGTAATTAATAGAATCAAACGTTAATTCTTTAAAATAGAAGCTGTATCTCACTTTCAAAAATTAAGGGTGACTGTTATGAAAAAAGAAAGGACATTTGTTATGATAAAACCTGATGCGGTTCAAAGAGGACTCGTTGGCGACATTATTTCCCGTTTTGAAAGGAAAGGCATCAAGCTCGTTGCGATGAAACTCACATCAGTAAGTAAAGAACTAGCAGAAAAACACTATGGAATTCACAGAGGCAAACCATTTTTTGAGCCGACTGTAAAATATATCACGTCATCACCTGTAGTTGCCATGATTCTTGAAGGAAATAACGCCATAGATATGGTTAGAGGTATGATGGGGGCGACTGATCCGCAAAAGGCTGATATGGGTACGATACGCGGTGATTTTGGCCAGTTTATTGGGAGAAATATTGTTCATGGTTCAGATGGTCTAGATACTGCTGAATTTGAGATGAATCTATGGTTCAAACCTGAGGAGATAGCTAATTACACACGAATTGATGAGGGTTGGCTGTCTGAATAAAACCCTGATTTTCTATACTGCCTACCGCAAGCAGCCGTTGACTTTATAATGGGAAATGCAATACTGCCCTAGCATGGTGTTTGATAGGAGAACTCTTGTTATTCCAGACAAGACAAAATTTGAGGAACGTACCATTATTACAAAGGGAGACGTTATAATCGCCGATCGTTGTCTGATACAGTTTGGGATAAAAACAAGTGGTAGAATTTTCGTTGGCGAACATGTTATAATCGATGGTAATTTAGAAAGCACCAAAGACATTAGAATAGACATCTTTTCAAGTATTGGAGGAGATGTTAGAAGCAATGGAAACGTATACCTTGGAGAAAAAGTTAAGGTTAACGGAAAACTTTCTTTGAAGGGTGATCTTGACGTTGCCGATAGTGTCGAAATAATAAAAGGATTTGAGGCAAAAGGTTGGATAAATATTCGCAGTCCGATACCAATGGTCATATATATTTTTATATATCTCACACAACTTTTGAAGTTGGGGCATAGTGAAGAGATAGACAGACTTCTTGAGGAAATAGAGGAAAATGATGGAGATATAATTCCCATTTCCGAGATATTTCTATTCATACCAAATAATTCAATCATTGGTGTCCAGAAATCCGAGGTGGATTATAATCTTCAGGTTGGCAAGGAATCCATTGTTTTAGGAAATTACGACATAAAGGGAAATGTGTTTATTGGAGATGGCTCTATCATACAGGGATCATTAAAATCCACAGGAAATGTTTTTTGTGGTAAGAACACAAAGATACATGGAAATATTAACTCAAATGGGGAAATAAGAGTAGATGAGAAAACAAACATCGCGGGAGATGTGTCGGGCGGAAAGATTTATTTATCTAAAATTGCGTCCGTTAATGGTATGCTTTATGCCAAGAATGGGATATCTTTTGTGACTCCATCTACATATGAAGCCGAAGAAAAGATGAAACGTTTAGAAAGTAATGTTGGTATCTTAGATGAAGTTGATAGTATGTTGGAGTAGTTAAAATGAGTATGCAGATAGGCATAGTTGGGAAACCAAATGTGGGAAAATCCACGTTTTTTAATGCAGCCACAAATGCACATGCTGAAATAGCAAATTATCCTTTTACTACAATTGATGCCAACCATGGGGTAATGTATGTTCGTAAGCCTTGTCCTTGCAAGGATTTCAACGTTAAATGTACACCACACAATTCTGAATGTATCAATGGAACTAGATTTGTTCCTATTGAAGCCATAGATGTAGCAGGCCTAGTACCTGGTGCAAGTGAAGGCAGAGGCCTGGGCAATAAGTTTCTCGACGATCTGAGGCAGGCACATGCTCTTATACATATCGTAGATGCATCCGGCAGTGCAGATGGCGAGGGGAATCCATGTGGTTTGGGCAAATATGATCCTTTAAAGGATGTAGACTTTCTAGAACAGGAAATTGTTTATTGGCTAAAGGTAATTATCAAAAAAAGTTGGGAGACTATAGCGCGGAAATGCGAACTTGAAGGAAAAAAAATTGATAGATTACTTGCAGAAAAACTAACTGGTCTGGGAATTAGAGAAGAGCACATATATGCTGCCATCAGAAAATTAAATATCGATACTGACAAGCCATCCAATTGGACAGATGAGGAAATTCTAGATCTCTCCAAATATATTAGGAAAATCAGCAAACCAATGCTGATAGCGTTTAACAAAAGTGACATTGCACCAGATGAACTAATTGCAAAATCAGATGAAATCAGAGAAAAGGGATATACTGTTGTTCCTACGAGCGCTGAAGCTGAGCTTGCACTAAACAATGCATCAACTAAGGGTTTGATTGAGTACAACCCTGGAAGTAGCGATTTCAAAATCACGAATGAATCAGATCTTAGCGATGAACAACTTAAGGCTTTGAAATATATTAGGACACATGTATTAGAAAAACATGGTTCTACCGGCATTCAAAAATGTATAGAAGAATCAGTTAAAATGTTGGATCTTATTGTTGTATACCCTGTGGAGGATGATACTCATCTTACTGACAAGGAGGGTAGGATTTTACCAGATGCACATTTTATGCCTCGTGGAAGTACTGCCAAGGATTTAGCCTATAAAGTTCACACGGATATTGGAGATCATTTTATACGTGGCATAGATGCAAGAACGCATCGCGTCATCGGTTCAGACCATGAATTAAAAGACGGGGATGTCATCAGAATTGTAACAGACGCTTGAAGATCACAATTAGTTGGCGTTTACTTTTTTTATCGTATTTAGTGCATTTAATTCTTCTTGCATGATGTTTTTTCCACCTGCACATATATCTGCGAATTAACTTTTTATATCTACTTTATGTTACATTTTCTGGGATCACTCAACTCAGAAATTTGTTTTTCTAGGAGGGAAAAAGTTGCCAAGAAGGAAATATAACAATAAGAATAATTTTTCAAAATTTATGGATAAAAGAATACCACTTGAAGAGATTCCCTTTAAAACCATGAAGGTTACGTTACATGCTTTGAAATGGATTTTCCTTCTCATTTTTTTGTTTATTACCATTGGAATATTTGTACTATTTTTGACTGGCGGACAAAACTATATGCAGGTCATACTTGGATACAGCATTGCAGGATTTTTCACGTTTTTTATGGGATATTTTGGTTGGATGCTTGCGGTAAGTATCATGGAAATGATATCAGGCAAGGAATATGATCGAGAGGAACGTGGCGTGTCTTATTATGTCAGAAGAAAGAATAACTATAGATTTTAACTTTCTTGTTTTGATCATGGAGACAATTAATTATTTATCTAAGTGATTGCAATATCCATATGTTTCTATGAGGTGGAATTCTGGTAGTAGTATTTGACAATCATCTTCATCTTAGCAGAGCGGGGCGTTTTTTAGATGCTGTGAAGGATTTTAAGAAAGCTGGTGGTACACATTTTGTTTTGTGTCAGTTACCAATGACGGATCTAGTAATTAGAGATAAAAGTTATAAATCGTGTTATCAAGAAACTTTAGAAATGGCAAAAGAGATCCGCTCAAAGATCAATATCGGAGTTTTTGTAACAGTTGGACCGTATCCAGTTGATCATATTAGATTAAGCGAAAAATTTGGAAAGGAGAAATCAATTCAGATAATGAAGAAAGGTATGGATATTGCAGCAGCGCTTTGTGAAGAGCATAAATGTATAGCCATCGGAGAGATCGGCAGACCCCATTTCCCAGTGGATGAACAAGTACTAATTGACTCAAATGAGATTCTTATCTATGGAATGAAAAAGGCTAAAGATGCAGGTGTTCCTGTAGTATTACATACCGAGAGTACCACTCCAGATCAATGTAAAGAACTTACAGAAATGGGGAAAAAAGTTGGATTGCCACCACATAAAATTGTTAAACATTATTCACCACCATTAGTACTAGAAAGTGAAAACTACGGCCTCATGCCTTCGGTCTTGGCAAGTAAAAAGAATATCACTGCCGCTGTTGAAAAAGGTACGCGGTTTATGATGGAGACGGATTATATTGACGACCCTCGCAGACCTGGAGCAGTCCTGAGTCCAAAGACGGTTCCCAAAAGAACAAGAGAGCTAATAGAAAAAGGAATGCTTACTGAAAAACAGATAAGCGAGATACACAGAGAGAATCCTGAAAAAACATATGGAATAAGTTTAGATGGATAGGATTTTAAATAGATATTTTATTTGTTATTTGAGGCAGATGGTTAAATGAGCCCGAAGAATGCAAATCGCAATTTGTGGAATATTATACTGGTGGTGCTTGCAGCAATAATTATAGTTGCCGCATATATTCTTGCGAGTAATACTGCAGATGACCCAAAGATTCTTTCCCCAGAGGATGTAATGAATAACTATGAAGAATATCTTGGCAAAAGCATAGTAGTTGAGGGATACTATTACCATGAGAGCGGACCTGCAGGAAAGGGAAGTATTTTATCGAGTATAATTCAAGAGGGGCAATCATCAACAAATTACCAGCGTCTACCGGTAAATCATTCTACTATCAATACCACAGGTCTTCTGATTGACAAGGTTAAGTATAGATTCACAGGTCTTTTAGAGTCAGATGAATCAACCCCCGGAGATGCGTTTATACTAATTGCAGAAAAGATCGAGACAGCGTAAATTTCCGCATATACCATTTTCCATTTTTAAAGGAATTATAGCCGTTTTTCATTTTGGCATTTTGACACATTAGATTTAAATATGGCCAACAATAGAACACAACGTGCTATATAATAACATAATAAAAAGAAAGGAGATGGTGAGACAAATGAGAAAAATAAGAGACACACTAGGAATGAAAACAGAAAGGGAAGAATTAAAGCCAGGCATGGAAGAAATAAATGTAGGAATGGATGAAGTAAAAGTAGTAACTTATGAAGATGCACTCAATATAGCTCTAAAAGTATTAGAAGAACTTTACTAAAGTAAATTTGATAAAAAAATAAGATTTTTGGCTAGATGTAGGTTTACTCTAGCCGATATATCTCAATTCCTCCGATTTCTCTCCTCCAGAAAGGCCTTCCATTTCTCTCAGTTGATGAGCTATTTGCTCTATTTCCTTTGCCTTTTTTTCAAGTGCAGAGAGATTTACATCAATGTTTGTTATTTTCATGAGTATTTTTAGAACTGCTTTCGCACTTTTTGGATCTACTAAATAGCCTGGTGTTTCACCCATGAAACAGGTTCCTTCTAAACCTCTTAGCTTACCAAGCCCCAGTATCAACCCACTGGCTCCTACTATTCCACCACCAGGTTCGTTCTTCTTGAATACTGCCCCATATTTTTTCATTTTTTTTACAAGATGAACGTCTGTAGTAGCACATAGTACTTTTGGCCTCTCTATGTCCTGCCCCAGACCGTATCCGCCCAAAGTAAACATCTCTTTTACCCCAAGTTCCTCAACAATATCTAGTATTTTTTCCACAAGTTCATATTGGCCATGAGATGAAAGACCTTGATAATCACCAGTCAATAAAACAAGATCCCTTTGATCCTTTTTCTTTGCCTTCCAATAATAAAACTCATTTTTAACAAGTTCGATGGTTCCATCAGGATTTATAAAAACTTGTGGTGGGAAATCCTTGCTATATATCTCTGCAAACTTAGACGCGTCTATGCTATCTATCAGATGTTCCACGGCCAACTTTCCCACATTTCCAATACCTGGAAGCCCCTCTATCAATATGGGATCCTTTAACTTAGGAACTTTTGCAACATGCTCTACAGTAACATAATCCATTTTTCATACACCTTTTTCCATTTTTTTCAATTTTCTTCTATATTTGCCATAGTGATCCTGTGGTGAAAATCTAGGTGGATTTCGCGATATGGTTTTCTCCCCACATTCATCACAAATCCCATTTAAAGTATATTCTTTACAATTTTTACAGTAAAATAGATTTGACATCTATTCCTCTACCTTTCGATGAAACTCACAAGTTCCATCATATTTTTTAATATATTCGCTGATTTTCTCCACAGCCTTTTTCAGTTCATCCTCAGCTATTTTATAATCAGGGGCCTTAACAGTAATCATGTATTGCGGCGCCCCAATATATTTTACCTGAATATTAACATCCTCAAATTCACTCTGTTCGGCATTTAAGAAAGCATCGCGAATATGATTAACACCATCTGGAAGCCAAGAGTTAACCTCAAGATGACCCGTTATTTCTACAAACGGAATTGATATATTATCCGTTGCTATTGTCTCAAAATCTGCTAACCAATCTCCACTAAACCCATCGATTCTTACATTTTCTATATCATATACAAATTCCTCAAAAGCCGCATATAATGAACCATATTTTTTAATTAAATCGTTACCAAAATCCCTATAACACTGTTCAACTGGCAAATTTATCCTACTAGAAACCATCTCCATGAGCCGCTCTGCTTTCCTGGCATTCTTCCACTCTTGGATTTTCTCCCGCCTTTGATGTTCGTTAACTCTTTTGAGGGAAAGATCAACATGATTTTTTGATCTGTCTACATGCATTACTTTACAGACAACTTTCTGTTTTTCCTTTATGTGGTTGCGGATACGTTTAACCCAACCTGTAGCAACCTCTGCTATGTGGATGAATCCTTCCCTATTGGGATATTCATCAAGTGATACAAACGCTCCATAATTCTGAACTTTTAAAATACTACCTACAATGAGTTCTCCTTCATCCGGATAATCCTTTCGTATCATGACATTAAACCTTTGTTTTATTCAATAACCTCTAAAATCTCACCCTTTATTTTTGCCTTACCACCACAAGGCATAGCTAACTTACTACCACATATGTGACACGACACCGTAGTACTAGCCTTGTTGAATAAAACTTGTTCATTCTCACAGTCTTTACATCTTACCTTAATGAATTTACTATCAGGTTGTTTCATACATTACTCACCTATATCTAGTTTTTTTGTTCTTTGATTCGGAGGTTGATGAAT
>CAZXHI010000065.1:0-5575 GCA_964640555.1 uncultured Thermoplasmatales archaeon
GGTCTATGCTTCTTCATATTTGGCATTCTTTTATCAAACAATTTAACTCAGCGTAAAAAAGCGGAAGAAGAACTGAAAAAGGCACATGAAGCACTTAATATTGCCAATAAAGACCTTGAGCAAAAAGTCAAGGAGAGAACGGCTGAAGTGGAAAAACTCCTACTGCAAAAAGATGAGTTCATAGGGCAGCTTGGCCACGATTTAAAAAACCCATTGAGTCCAATTGTGAACTTGGTTCCACTGTTAGAGAAAAGAGAAAAAAATCCAGAATCAAAAGAAATACTTGAGACAATACACAGGAATGCTGATCATATGAAAAATCTTGCAATAAAAACCATTGAGCTTGCACGGCTTAACTCCCCAAATACAAAGTTGCTCATCGATGATACGAATTTATTGGATGAAATCAATAATGTTGTTAAGAGTAATAAACGATTTTCTAAAGAAAACAACATAGAAATTGATAACAACATCGATGAGAATATCGTGATAAAAGCAGATAAACTTAGGATCGAAGAGTTATTTGACAATATTATTAACAATGCAATCAAGTACAGCAAGAATGGAGGTACTATCACAATTGATGCAAAACAGGGTAAGAATTTTGTCACTGTTTCCATTAAGGATACTGGTATTGGTATGAATAAAGAGCAACTTAGCCATATTTTTGATGAATTTTACAAAGCTGATGAAGCACGTCATGATTTTGACAGTAACGGTCTTGGCCTACCCATTTGTAAACGCATTGTAGAGAAACATGGTGGGAAAATATGGGCTGAAAGTTCAGGAAAAGGAAAGGGTACCACTTTTTATTTCACGTTTGAACTGGTTGGTAAATCAGACGTGACGGTCTGATTAGAAATATTGGTAGAAGGATATGTTTTATGTGAGAATATTTTTATATCAACTGATAAGGAGTAGTCTACATTTGACTGTGTACTAATAGTAATGTTAGAATTTGCCGGTTGCATTTTCACCACAGATTTTACATATCATATTGATACCTTACTTGTCAATAGTATGCATGTGTTTATATGATAAAGCTATGGGTAGCAATAAAGGCAGGGGATTCCAAATGAGTTTCGGATTCATTCGGAAATCCCAACGGTAATTTTTGATTCAGAATCTAAAATTATTTAAGGAAAAAACAATTCTAAAGAATAAATGACTGAAAGAGAGGCAGATAACTTTTTCAAGAAGTTTTACCGAAGAGGATTCTGGATTTCAAGTTTTTTTTTATTCCTGTTTTTTTGTATTTATTAATCCAACCTTTGACAAATTCATTTGAAATTAGCATAATTTCTGCTATTGCAGGATTTGGCTTGTATGCTTTTTTGTTTTTCCATGCAGGAATTCATAAAACGTTTTGGTGATTTCTTATGTGGTATTTTTTGTTCCCTCAAAATAATATTAACACTAAAAGAATTTCGTATACAATAAACTTTCTTTTTTAAAGATTAACATGGACCTGAAGAAGTTTACAATGCCAACATGAGGGAATTGTATCGACAGAATCCCGATTTTGGACCTGTTGATTTTTGGGAAATTATATCTATCTCACTAAACCCTTTTTTTCTTTTTTTGCAATAGATATTTTCGATTTTGTTCATCCCAATATTCTTCCATTTCGCGGAGTATCTGTTTTTTATTTATTGAAGAATCATTTGGTTCGTAGGCGAAACAAAGGAACCTTTCTCCCTTTTGCATTTCCTCCATCTGATCCATACGATTAAGAAGACACGGTGCTTCTTCTTTAGGGTCATTGTTCTTCAGGCATGAAATGCATAATGCTGGCATTGGAACGGATAAAGGATCAATCTCTTCACCATTATCTGAAAAATATCCAGTTTTTATGGTCAAATAGCCTTCACTCCTTTTGATGATAAATCATTTGTTCGCCATCACATATATGAAATAGGACTAATATCATTTATTTTTATTGGGCATATTTATGTAGAAATCATTTACGCAAAAATTTTGCACCGCATTTATACCACATTCTCAATGGATCTTAATTTGGATAAACATAGTTTTCACCGTCTCACTTTCATCTCATTATAACTTTTTCTTCTTTCTTTTTAGCAACTAAACTATTATCATTTCTCAGTATCTTATTCTCATCCTTATTTCTATAGCTCCATATCGTTGTTTGACTCATCTCTTTCTTGGTTCTTTTATTTGCCATTTCGACATATGCTTGGTTAATATCATATCCTACAAATCTTCGATTTGTTTTTATTGCTGCAATTGCTGTCGTTCCACTTCCGATAAACGGATCAAGCACCACATCATTTTCAAAAGTGTAAAGTTGAATCAATCGATATGGTAATTCAATATGAAAAGGAGCAGGATGACCAACTCTCCTTGCAGATTCTGTTGGAAGCACCCATATACTCTTAGTAAATTCTAGAAACTCTTCTTTAGTAATAGTATCTCTCCTGTCTTTTACCCTTTTTCTTGAGAAATTTTCTTTTGAAAAAACTAGAATATACTCATGTGTATCACGTAAAGTAGGATTTGAAGCTGATTTCCAACTACCCCAAGCACAAGAACCTGCAGCACTTCCCCCCTTGTCCCAAATGATTTCCCCCCTCATTAAGAAACCAATATCTAGCATATCATCAATAATGTAGGAATGAAGAGGAATATATGGTTTCCTTCCTAAATTTGCAATATTTACACATGCTCTACCACCTGGAACAAGAACACGATATACTTCTCTCATCACATTTTTGATTAAAGAAGTATATTCCTCAAGAGATAAATTCTCATCGTATTCTTTACCGACATTGTATGGGGGAGAAGTTATCATTAAATGTATACTACTATCTGGAATTTCATCCATATTTTCGCTACTTTTTGCAAAAATTTTATTAACATTCTCATTTAGAATCTCATTTTCGATGTATTTTATCTTCTTTTTAGAGTCACCATTAGCAGCATATAATTTAGAGGCATAAAACTCTGAGGAGTCATGATTAACTCTGTTTCCCACTCCAAAGCTACTTGTTTTTGTCCCATTTCTTTTTTTTCTAGGCATTTTACTCACATCTAACCAATTGAAGGAATTTTGCAGCTTTCTTTTCGTAAGTCTCTTCTTTGTTTGCAATTTCAATTGTTTTCCCTAACTGTTTTTTAGTTTTCATTCCAGAAAAGAATTCTCGTTCTTCCTTGAGAATGGACCCCAAATGTTCCATTAATTCCTCATATGCATCCATTCTAATAAAACCATCATTCTCAGTATTTTTTAAAGTTTTAACTTCTCGCGGTTTTGGGTTTACTGACCAAAAACCTTGTATTATCCCAGCTTTTTTAAGATGATCAACCTTATGAATATACGTCTCTGTAATAGGTGTATTTCCAAGAATTATAATAGGGATTTTTGATGATTTAAAACTGGAGACTCGTATGTTTATACTTTTACCTATTGCTTTCAACATTGTATCGGATCTTAAAAGCCCAGGATTTCCTTGATGAGACATATAGTCGCCCACGCAATTAAATGATTCTTTTCCATGTTCAATTATTAAATTCCAGTTCCACACAATTGACATTTTAATTTCAAAAATTGTAACAATGCTCTCTGGTTTTTGTATTAATTCATCTGTTTTGCAAAAGGCAACATCAGCAGGAGATCTGTTACCAAGTCCAATTTCTTCACAAATTACACCTTGTTTTGCATAAAGTTCGTTTTTCTCAGCAAATTCTTTTAAAAGGTCAACACTCCACTTCTCAGTGACGTTCCCAATAAGGGAATTTCTACTCTGTAGAGTTGTTTTTGCACCTTTGTATCCCTTCGGCCAATAAGCAACATAAATATTTTCTGGAGTTTTGTAGAAAAGTTGTTCAGGTTGAGCAAATGTTCTTGCCCGTTCAAAGAATTCAATCTCAGTTTTCTTAGTCCACAATTCCACCATTTATGCCTTCCCATATCGTTAACGAGCAAACGGTTTAAATATTCTTCTTTTATAAAACAGCCCCTCTTCAGGAATTTAAAGATTTCAAAACGGGAAATCTTCAAACCCCTAATTTGATTAAGGTATTGAAGAGTCATATTTTTTGTTAGTCCATAGTTACAATATTCAAAATAATCTGTCAAAAAAAGTTTAATTTGATATATTCAAATCTTTGATAAGTTCTCAGTTTCCTGAAGGAAGATATATTCTTGTAGTTCGTTTTTTGTAACTTGTATTACCTGCTTTTCTATTTTGCCTCTTCGTGTTTCGATAGTCTGAATGGGCCCGCCCAGATTTGAACTGGAGTCTCTAGCTCCCAAAGCTAAAAGGATCGACCAAGCTACCCTACGGGCCCCTATGTTCTTTCGGTAACATACTCCCATATTTAAAAACTTTTATCGGAAACGGGAACCCCCCAAACAATACAACATAAAAACGAGATTGAGGAGACGGTTGATTCAAGCAACTGGTCTTACTCTTTCTCCTTTTCTTTTGATATTGGCACGGAAAAAGCCCATGGGATTTTATTAAACTCACCGAATAGACCAACTATATTATTTCATAATTATTTTTCCTCCCTCCTTTGGGTTTCCGCGATGCCAATATTCAACAGGGAGATGGTAAGTTGAATCAGAATTATTCGATAACCAAAGTTGGTATCTTAGCTTCCTGCCTCAGTACCAGAAAAACCAACTTTGCCTCCGTAGCACGTAGTGATTATCGATACAGAGATCTAGCTAAAGAGTTGAAAGGGTGCATCTCATTCCTCATTAGTGATGAATCTGGATCTCTGCAAGATATCACGCTATTTTTAAAAATCCAGTTTAAAAATTGTTATAAGGAGTGGAAAAAAGATTTTTTTTTGTGTTTCCCTCCAGCCCCAGTCAACCTTTCAGTCAACCTTTGTAGGGGGATTATTTTTGGGTAGGCATTCAAAACTCTCCGCAAAACAGAAAATTTTCAAATGGCTGAGAATAGGCAAAACACAAACTTGGATATCTGTTAAAAAGAAAATTGACAAAGGCTTAGTGAGCCGTTATGCAAAAGAATTTGTAGACGCAGGATTGCTTGAAATCATCGATAAAAAAGCCCGAACTAAGCTGTACAAACCCACTCCTATTGGACTAAACTTTAAAGTAAACAAAATAACAGGAGAAAAAACCTCATTTTTCCCCCCATCTTTACCTCTGGGGGGTGAGAGTATAACAGTTAATGATTGTCACACTCCACCAAAAATAAGACATCATCGGCTTGGCTATAAAATCAAAGTCAGATCTAAGATTAGAAGAGAGATCTACTGGGACAAGACTAACAGAGATTTGAAAGGTATAACTCAGTATTTTCTATACTGGCCAAGTAAGAAGGTTGAACATTCAACTATCAGATATCAACCGAGTAATAAGAAGGGTGAATTTGGTTCAAAGGTTTTATATAATATATATGTGTTAAAAATATTTATGGAGTTGTGATATGTTATGAAACTGAATGGTTCTTTGAAATGGATTTCCTTTGGAATAATGTTAGTTTTTATGTTTACTACATGTTCCTCCAGTGTTTTCTCAACAGGTAGAACTACTGATGAGATACTGGTTGATGATATCCAGTTTTTTTGTTATAAT
>CAZXHI010000066.1:0-15966 GCA_964640555.1 uncultured Thermoplasmatales archaeon
CCCTGCGGTACCGCAGTAGTATGAATCTGCCCAAAGCTCTTTTTCCCGGTATTCCTTAAACTCATCATACAGTCTACGAACTTGTCTGGAGACATTGCCTTTGATCCTCTTGATGATCTCAGCAGGTGCCCATTTTGGTGGTGCACTTAGAAATAAATGCACATGTTCAGGCATGACTTCCATTGCAAGAGGTGTCCAACCATTTTCCTTACATACGCATATTGCTACGTTTTTCACTATGGTGGCTACTTGTTCTTGAAGCACTTTTGCTCTTGTTTTTGGGATCCATACAAAGTGATAGTTGATATTGTATCTTGCATGTCGTGTTGAACGAACTTTTGCCAGTTCATAACACTCGAGCTTTCCAAAACGGAAATGTTGTTTTGGGTCAATTTCTTTGCATTTGTACGTTGCTATTATGTCGTCTACAGCTTTCCAATTTGTGTTTGTTTTCTTCATATTTTGTTTCCTCAAAGCGTCGGACTTCGCCGCCGCACATGGGGGAAAAGAACTTTTGAGTAAGAGAGGACAATATGCTTTTAGCGCAAGCGACCACGTAGTGGTAAAAGCTTATGTTTTCTCTTGCGTTGTTCTTAGACGACAAAAAGATTGTCCGAAGGACAATCGTTGAAATCTTTGATTTCAATTTGATATAAGGTTTAGAGACCTCGTTTTTTTAAATAGTGGTCCTTAAATCGAAACCAACATTAGTTATTTAATGCTGTTGGACATTCAAAATTTGAATCTAAATATATATTTAATTGAAAAATAATTTATCTAATCTTACTTTTGCTTTATCTTATCTCATTTTTAATATTAAATAAGTATATCATGATAAAAATACAAGGTGAAGATAAAAAGAGAGATTAACAATTGAAATAAAATTTGTAATCTACATCTGTTATTTCAGACATATATCGATGCCATTCTTCTTTCTTTTTCTCTACGTATATTTCTGTTAATTCTCTCCCCATTGCCTGCTTGAGAACATCATCTTTTTCCAATTCGTCAAGTGCCTCAAGTAAATTAGTCGGCAATTTATTTATTCCACAATTTTTTAATTCTTCTTTGGTCATCTTATGGATATTTTTCTCAACTGGTTCGTATATGATTTTCCTTTTTATGCCATCTAGACCTGAATGAATCATAGCAGCAAAAAAGAGGTATGGATTTGCAGATGGGTCTGCGTTTCTAATTTCTACATCAATATTTTTCCTAGCAGCTATTCTTATCAAACCACTTCTGTTGTGTTGTGCCCATGCAATGTGCACTGGCGCCTCGAAATTTGGTGTCAGCCTTTTATATGAGTTTACTATTGGATTGGCTAGCGCAGTCATACCTTTTGAATGTTCAAGTATGCCACCAATAAAATATCGTGCTGTCTGGCTTAGATGATATCTATCATTTTCGTCAAGAAACACATTTTTTCCATTGTGGTATAGTGATATATGTGCATGCATTCCATTTCCTGCTTCTTGTGAAAACAATTTCGGCATAAATGTCACTTGCAGGTTATCAAGACTTGCCACTTCTCTCGCTAGATATTTGAAATAGATGCAGAAATCAGCTGCGTCAACTGCTTCTAAAGATTTAATTTCAATCTCATGCTGACACCTGCCGTTTTCATGATGATGATATTTTATATTATATCCACTGTTCATTAGTAGATTAGATAAAGTTCTCCTGTATTCTTTTGCATCATCTAACGGAGGGGGGCAAAAATATCCTTCATTTTCGTTGATTTCATAAAAATCTCTTTTATTTTCATCCAATACAAAAAATTCCATCTCTGGCGATATTTTAATGGCATCAAAACCATAATTATTCGCATTTTCTACCGCCTTTTTTAAAGCATACCTTGGATCAACAGGTGATGGCAGCAGTGAAGTATCATATATATCAGCTAATATTCTCGCTTCATTTTTTCCATGAGGCAAGACAAGGAAGGTTTCAGCGTCTGGCATGGCAATCATATCTGATGTCTCGACATCAGCAAATCCTGCCGAAGAACCATCAAAACCAAACCCGCGATTAAGCATATCTTCTTTTATAAAGTTATCAGTCGAAATGTGTAATACTTTTAACCTACCAAATAAATCAGTGAAATGTGCTTGTATCCAACGTATGTCATTTTTTTTTACAAGCTGTTTTATCTCCTCTTGATTCATCGAACAAGGTTATAAGCATGTGTTATAAAATTCTTATGGGGGTGTATATGAACAAAAATTGGAAACATAATAGATAAAATATTAGGGGGCGCTTTGTGAAACATTTCGCTTGAATAGATCGATCAGTTTTCACAAACCCTAATCTCACCAAAATCAAATATACCAAGAACATATTCCACGGACTGTATGCCAGTTATAACATTTGATTATAATGACTATCTTGAACTTTTTGGATATGAAATCTCAAAAGATGAACTGATAGAACAATTGCCGATGATTGGGGCTGATTTGGATAAAGTAGAAGGAGATACAATAAGTATCGAGTTTTTTCCAAATAGACCAGACCTTACGTCTGTCGAAGGAATTGCCCGTGCTTCAAGAGCATTTTTTGGTTTTGACACAGGATTAAAAAAATATCCTATCGAAAAATCAGATATAATATTGAATGTCGATCCGTCCGTTAAAGAAGTAAGACCCTTTGTGACTACCGCTCTTGTAAAAAATGTTACTATGACTGATGAACTAATAGCATCACTGATGGATATGCAAGAGAAACTTCACTTTGGACTTGGTAGGAACCGGAAAAAGGTTGCTATTGGAGTTCATAATTTTGAGCCCGTACGACCTCCCTTTACGTACAAGGCAGTTGATCCAGATTCTGTCGAGTTTGTTCCATTGGCTAAGATTGAATCAATGACATTAAGTGAGATACTTACACGTCATGAAAAAGGAGTCGACTATGTACATTTGTTAGATGGTTTTGATAAATACCCTTTGATCGTTGATTCAAATAACAATGTACTCTCGTTCCCTCCAATAATTAATGGATCTTTGACAGAAGTTACACCATTTACAACAGATTTGTTTATTGATGTTACTGGAACTGACAAAAAGGCAATAAATCATGCAATAAATATTGTGACAACTGCACTTGCTGAAAGGGGTGGGCAGATTTTCAGTACAACAATCAAGTATGGTGAGGGTTCTCAAGTTTCGCCTGATCTAACTCCCATTAAAAGAAATCTATCAGTAAATTACGTAAATAAGATTCTTGGGACAAATATGAATGAAGAAGAGATCATGGATTGTCTTAGGAAAATGGGGCATAATGCAGAAAAAATTGAAGGGGATAAAATTGATGTTGAAATACCGGCATGGAGGGCAGATATTCTGCATGACATAGACCTTGTTGAAGATGTAGCAGTTGGCTATGGATTTGAACAATTTGAAACGGATTTTCCCAAGGCGTTAACATTTGGTAGGACTTTACCAAGACATGATCTTTATGATGGGCTTAGAAGTATTATGATTGGCCTGGGCTTTAACGAAGTTACTACCTTTACCATTTCAAATGAGCAAGATGAATTCAAGAAAATGGGTTTAGAGCCAAGTGGAAGAGTCGAAATTGAAAACCCGATAGGTGAAGAGTATTCATGTCTACGCGTGAGTCTTATTCCATCTATTTTGAAAATATTGGCCGAGAATAGACACCATCCATTGCCACAACAAATTTTTGAGCTTGGTGTGATAACAGATGAACATTTTAAAAACAAGTATCATCTCGCCGCTGTTAAAATAGATGCTAAGGCAAACTTCACTGGGTGTAAATCAATCGTAGATGGTGTGATGAGAGACATCGGAGCAAAATATAGCATCAATGATAAGGGTCATCCTGCTTTTGTAAAAGGCAGATGCGCATCGGTTGTTTGTGACAACAAAGAGATTGGTTTTTTTGGTGAACTCCACCCAAAGACAATCACAGGGTTTGGCTTAGAACATCCGATCATAGCATTTGAAATACGAACTGATGGTCTTGTTTAGTCAACAAACTATTTTATCTGGTAAACATTCTACTCCTTGATGACGAAGACATGTAATAAATGCAGTAAATCCGCAGTGACGTTTATCCGATACAATGGCACACATCTATGCAGGGATCATTTTATTCAGTATTTTGAAAGGAGAGTTAAAAAAGATATTAAGAAACAAGGAAGAACAGAAGATAATTGCAGGATAGGAATAGCTATTTCTGGTGGAAAGGACAGCATGGTTGCACTTCATGTTACTAATGATATTTTTTCAAAAAGGGAGAAAATCGACCTCATTGCTATAACTGTTAATGAGGGGATAAAAGGATACCGGGATGAAAGCATTAATATTGCCAGTGAAAACTGCAAAAAACTTGGGATAGAGCACCACATCGTATCCTTCAAAGACATGGTTGGAAAGACAATGGATGAAATCGCCTCCAAACATGACGAACTGGGTGAGTGCAGTTACTGTGGGGTTTTTAGACGATTATGTCTAAATAAGAAATCGAAGGAACTTGGGGTAGATAAGCTTGTCACAGGTCATAATTTGGACGATATGGCTCAGTCCATATTGATGAATTTTGCTAACGGGGATGTAAAGAAACTGGCAAGATTGGGCCCCCATAAAAAAATTCAGCCAGGACTTATCCCTCGCATGTTTCCACTCAGAGCAATTCCAGAGAAAGAAGTTGCATTATATGCCATATTAAAAAACATGAAATATCATGATGGTGAATGTCCTTATTCTATCCGTGCGTATCGTGGAGTTTTCCGCGATATAATTGATGATCTAGAGTATAGGAATCCTGGTACAAGACACAGCATTTTAAACAGCTATGACAGCATCCGAGAAATGTTGCTTGATAAATTTCCCCCAGTTGGGTTGAATAGTTGTAGGGAATGTGGTGAGCCCACGTCTCAGAACGTCTGCAAGGCATGTATCTTCAAAGACAGGATTTCATAATTTTGACCTGTTTCAAACCACTAAAAACATTTTTATTCTTATTTCCACTGACTAACCTAAGATGGAACGTTTACAACTCAAATGCAAACCTCTTGATGATCTTTTGGGTGGGGGAATAGAAAGCAATGCAATTACTGAGATACATGGTGAAGCGGGTAGTGGAAAAACAAATCTCTGCCTACAGGCATCTAGAGAATATGCATCTAAAGGAAAAAAAGTTGCCTATATTGATAGTGAGGGGGTATCTTTAGAACGATTAGATCAAATGTGCAAAGAGTATGATGGCAAAGGTATACTTTCAAATATTTTATTTTTTAGTCCATCTTCGCTTGACGAACAGGAAAAAATGATAAACAACGCCATCAATATAAACGAGGTTGGACTCATTGTTGTCGATACAATAAACCTATTTTATCGTATTAATCTGGAAGATGATAAAGAAAGTACGATGCGTTCTTTTATCAGACAAATAGCAAATCTACAAATAACAGCAAGAAAGGAAGAACTTTATGTAATTGTAGCTGAACAGGTATATACTGATAAAAGCGGCGATATAAAACCATTTACAAATAGGGATACTGAACATATGGTAAAGACAATAATTAAACTTGAAAAAACAGGGGTTGGAAAACGACAGGCAACGATTATAAAACACAGATCCCGACCAGAGGGAAAAAAAGCTTCTTTTGCAATAACTTCCACAGGTTTGGAATAAAAAATGAGAGAAATTACACAGTGGCTCAATGAAAGCACATACATTGCTCCGCTTTCACCTGCATGTGAAATGTGTGCAAATGGTTCAAAACTAGTGGTACTAATTACAGGTTTGTGTCCTGCCAAATGTTTCTATTGTCCCCTTAGTTTCGATAAAGGTGGAAAGGATCGTATTTTTGCTGATGAATGGGAGCTTGATAATGAAAACGATATCGCTAAACTGATTAACGAGGCAAAATACATCGATGCTACCGGTGCAGGTATTACTGGGGGAGACCCTCTTGTTGTTTGGAAAAGAACAAAGAATTATATCTCCCTACTCAAAGATACGTTTGGAGCAGATTTTCACATCCATCTATATACTTCTGCTGTCAAAAATGGAAAACACATTCATGATCTGGTGTCTGCAGGTCTTGATGAGATACGATTTCACCCAGTACCAAAACACTGGGGTGACATGAACAAAAGTCCAATAACTCATGCGATTAAAAGTGCATTAGAAACCAGTGCTGATGTTGCTATTGAGATTCCATCCATGCCGAGAATGGACCAGGAGATGTTTTCCTTAGTGGAATGGGCAAATGACATGGGCATTAACTGGATCAATTTAAATGAACTTGAATATTCTGAGAGAAATGCTGATAATTTAAATTGTCGAGACTACTCGGTGAAAGACGATATTTCGGCTGCAGTTATAGGTAGCCAGGAATCTGCAAATAATGTCCTTACAATGGTCGTCGATAAAGATTTTGAAATCGGTGTTCACTACTGTTCATCTTCGTTCAAAGATGGCGTTCAACTTACAAACAGGATTAAACGAAGGGCAAAAAATATAGTCAAAGCTCATGAAGTTATAAGTAACGATGGAACTCTGCTTAAGGGGGTGATTTACACAAAAAACATACCTTTACAGGAACTCTATGAGTCAATAAAGCAGGAATTCAATATAGGGGATGAACATATTTTTCTTAATGATGAAAAAAAACGTATAGAATTGGGGCTTTGGATTCTTGAAAAAATTTCTCCTGAACTTAAAGAACGTGGACTTGAGTGTTACATGATAGAAGAATATCCCACTGCTGATGGACTAGAGGTTGAAAGAATACCTCTGCCACTATGATCAACAATAGTGAAGTTTCATCTCGTATCTCTGAAAAAGGTTTTTATATATGCCCCACATTCCCCACTTTACATTTCCAGAGAGAGATATCTGTGAAAGCTTCAAAAGGAGGCTAAAAAATATGGCGATATACGTAAGATTTCAGACACCAAAGGAAGTACAGGATTTAGCCTATGATCTTGTAGAAAAAGCTCGAGATGGTGGCAAGATAAGTAAAGGTGCAAATGAGGCAACAAAACAGGTTGAGCGCGGACAAGCAAAACTTGTTGTAATGGCCGAGGATGTCACACCTGAAGAAGTTCTTGCTCACATGCCTGTTTTATGCGAGGAGAAAAATATTCCCTATGCATATGTTCCAAGTAAAGAAGAGTTAGGCAGCTCTGCAGGTTTACATGTCGGTACAGCTGCAGTGGCTATTATTAATCCTGGTAAAGACAAAGCTGGTATTGAAAATATTGTTAAAAAGATAGATGCATTGAAAAAACAGGGTTAAACTATGGTAGAAGGAACTCCTTGTGAAGTTGTAGAAATCATTGACCGGACTGGTATGGCTGGAGAGGCATCCCAAGTAAAGGTAAGGGTTTTGGATGGCATAGATAAAGGTAAAATCATTACCAGAAATGTAATTGGACCTATACAACTTGGTGATGTCTTGATGTTGAGTGAAACCCAAAGAGAAGCGAAACGGCTAGGTGGGCCACGTTAGAGGTATTATCTTATGGTCGAGAGAAGAACTTGTTTATTCTGTGGAAACGAAATAGAACCAGGCACTGGTAAGATTTACGTGAAAAAAGATGGTACAGTAATGCACTTCTGCAAGAATAAGTGCCATAAAAATATGCTAAAGTTAAAGCGTGTTCCCAGAAGGGTTAGATGGAGTAAATATTATTCTAAGAAATAGTCGTGGATATAGAGTGATGCATATTCAATTACTACTATGGTAAAGGTACACTTCCATTAGATATGCCTAGTAATAATTTTTTAGATGTTGTTTTACATAGGGAAATTATTTCTCCTGGAGTTCTAGTCCAAATGATTCATTGAAAAAGACTTTTGAAATAGCTGGTGAAGATGCATAAGTGCTTGTTGTTTTGCAGTGGATCACCATACGCCCAGTTCATAAACTGTATAATCAAACTGATCGTCTAACTAAAGAACGTTTTTGTTGCATGAAACTTGGTTTCCCTCTAGACGTCTGACTTATTTTTTCTTCTGAATCTATTTTTCCGATAACAGGTGTCAAACAAACATTATAAGCTTAAAATAAGAAAATAGTGTTGTTAGGTGATAGTGCATACAGCGTTCAAAAGTATTGATCTATGGTATTGGTCTTGGCTGCCTTGTATCAAATAGTATCGTACTGTATATCACATTCTTATGGGCATATTTTTTTAATGGTTATGTCTTTGCCACTCAGATAAATGCGTTTGGTGAGGCCCATATTGAGTTTATAATGTTGCCTATTTCGATCATCCTTGGTTTGTATGCTAGTTTTGGCCTTTTCAAACAGATGCTAAAAGGTACGCAAAGTGAGGTATAGATATCTTGTTTTTTGATATAATATTTATATAACCCTTCTTTGTTTGCTATAAAACGTTGATTTCTGAGTTGTTGGAGGTAAATCATTATGGGAGATATATATTTAAAAACGGTAGAAATTGAAAAACCCTCGGAAACAAATTTTATACTTGGGCAAACTCATTTTATTAAATCAGTGGAAGATCTTTACGAGACGATGATAAATTCTGTTCCAAGTGCTAAATTTGGTATTGCGTTCTGTGAAGCAAGTGGGGCATGTAAGATACGTATTGAGGGAAACGATCAAGATCTCAAAAAACTGGCAGAGAAAAACGCTAAAAATATTGGTGCAGGGCATTCTTTTATTATATTTATGGAGGAATGTTTCCCATTGAATGTGTTAAATGCAATAAAAAATATTCCTGAAGTTTGCTCTACATATTGTGCAACAGCAAACCCAACGAAGATTGTTATAGCTGAGACAAAAATAGGTGATGAAACAGGGCGGGGAATATTGGGTGTTGTAGATGGATATGTTCCAAAGGGAGTTGAAAACAAAGAAGATATTGCCTGGAGGAAAAAATTCCTTAGAGATATAGGATATAAACTCTAAAATCCATGTTTCCCTATTAGTGGTACAAAGGCACAGCCACATATATACTTTGAAGTGATTTTACCTCCTTTCTTTTCTATCAATTCTAAACTGCATATTAATTGCCCTACGGGTACAAGCATTTTCCCAAGATCTTTAAGTTGTTCTACCAGTGGTTTTGGTATTTCTGGAGCTGCGCAGGTGACATAGATACGCTCATATGGGGCATGCTGAGGTAACCCCTCCGATCCATCGCCCGTTTCCACTGTAACATTTTTTATACCTGCATTTTCAAGGTTTTTCTTTGCCCTCTCAGCAAGAGACGGGAATCGTTCAACTGTATATATGTGTCCTTTCTCACCGACAATTTTTGATACAATAGCTGCATGATATCCGGAACCTGCCCCAATTTCCAGAATTGACTGCCCTTTTTTAACATCAAGGACTTCACACATTATTGCTACCATGTGAGGTGCAGAAATTGTTTGACCGCTTCCTATTTCAAGCGGTGTATCGACATATGCATAGTTTTTCATCATCTCTGGAACAAATTTTTCTCTTGGGACCTCTAAAAATGCTTTTTCCACCTCTGCTGCTTTGATTCTCCCCTCTCTTTTTAGTGATGCCACTAAACTCTCTCTTTTATCCTTAAACATATTTCAAATGACACAATGGATATGTGTATTTTAATATCTTTGTGAAATATGGCATCACTTGATTTTACAATCCCACTAATGTTTTATATATTGAATGCATTTCTCTTACTATATTATAACTGGATGGGCTGATATAATGGGTATTAAATTGACCTCTTCTATTACTGGAGAGATTGCTGCTATTTTGGAGATGGGATTATGATAGATGATATTGGTGAATTTCTGAGTAAACTACCACCAATTGAAAAGTTGTTTGGCGGTGCTTGGATAATCACTTGGTTTCTTGCTATTTGGGTTTATCATATTCAGTTTTTTCTAACTGGTTTGTTTTGTTTATTTCTCGCTATTTTACTTCTTGGTTATTTTGATGAAAAGAAAAAAACAGAAATTCCAGCTTTTTTCTCGATGGATAAAAATACTAGAACCCTAATTGTTCAAAAGATACATGAGGCTGGTTTGAGTTGGGATGATCATGAATTATGTTCAGGTAGTGCAATGATCCCATCAGGATTAGTCAAAGAGGGAGACATCATTACTAACTGTAGTGGTAATGTAGCACTCAGACACATACCAACAAACATTCTTATGGGCGCTTATAATTTTGAATAATCCACTATCTTTTTATTTGCCATTCTCCGCACCATCATGATAGAAATAGGGTTATATATGGCAATACATTTCACCCCTGTTACTATGAGGAAAAAAGCAATAGTGGCCCTTGGCGGAAATGCGTTAGTGAAGGAAGGTCAAGATGGCAATATCTACGATCAGTTTGATAATACAAGAGAAGTTTCCGCATCAATCGTGAAAATGATACAAGATGGTTGGAACGTTGTTGTAACTCACGGTAATGGCCCTCAAGTAGGTGCAATACTTCTTCAGAATAATACTGCACGAGATGTAACACCACCAATGCCACTTGGTATCTGTGTCGCCGAAAGTCAAGGCATGATTGGATATATGATTCAACAATGCCTTGCAAATACCTTAAAAAAAGCGGGCGTCAAGCGACTAGTTGTGGCATTAATTACGCAGGCGTTAGTTGATGAGAATGATCCTGCTTTGACTAATCCTACTAAACCTATAGGGCCATATTACTCAAAGAGCGATGCAGAAAAACTTCGAAACGATGGATATCAAATGATAGAGCAAGCTAAGGGGTGGAGAATTGTTGTTCCATCACCTGATCCAAAGGCCATTGTTGAAGGGGAAATCATTAAAAAAATGCTTGATGATGATATTATTGTTATTGCATTAGGTGGAGGGGGAATGCCTGTTTTTGAAAAAGAAGGATGGGGACTTAATGGCATAGAAGCAGTGATTGATAAAGATCTTGCGTCTGAACGGCTAGCCGGGGCAATCGATGCTGAGCTTTTGATGATTCTTACAAACGTCGAGAAGGTATATCTTAATTACAACACACCTCATCAAAAACCATTGGACAGTATTACATTGGAAGAATTAAAGAAATATTATAAAGATGGTCATTTTCCACCTGGTAGCATGGGACCAAAAGTGTTAGCCGCCATGCGATTTCTAGAACGCGGTGGGAAAAAGGTTATTATTTCTCACGTTGAAAAAGGATGGAGTGCACTGAAAGGAAAAACAGGTACTCATATACAAAGGTAACAGTTGTTTTTATTAAACCCCCAGATATATCATTTTTCAAATTATGGACACTTCATCGATTGATCAGCAAATAAAAAATATAGAAGATGAAATTTTTAATACACAGAAAAATAAGGCTACTGAACACCATATCGGTAAGTTAAAAGCAAAACTTGCAAGACTGCGTGAGGACGTCGAGAAAAGGAAAAGTGCAGGTGTCAAAGGAAAAGGTTTTGCTGTCAAGAAATCTGGTGATGCAACTGTGGGACTCATCGGATTTCCAAGCATTGGTAAAAGTACCCTTTTGAACCAATTAACAGATGCAAAAAGTCGAGTTGCCGCTTATGAGTTCACAACCCTCGATGCTATTCCTGGCATGATGAAGTACAATGGAGCAAATATACAAATCTTGGATTTACCGGGCCTTATAACCGGTGCATCACTTGGAAAAGGCCGTGGTAGAGAGATACTTTCAGCGGTAAGAAATGTTGATCTGATATTATTTATGATAGATGCACAACACAAAAACCATCTTGATCTAATGACAGAAGAACTGTATAAAGCAGGACTTAGATTAAATCAAAAAAAACCAGATATAGTTATAAAAAGAACAGGAAATGGTGGCATTACAATAAATTCTACAATAAAATTATCACATCTGAATGAAGGGGTCGTAAAATCAATTTCATCAGAGTATGTAACAAATGCTGATATTATAATACGAGATGATGTTACAGAAGATCAACTGATAGATGTTTTCATTCAGAATAGAATATATGTACCTGCCATTGTTATAATAAATAAAAAAGATTTACTTACTAAAGAAGAGTTAAATAAAAAAATTAAAAACGTAACGCAGAAAAACTGGGATGTAATATCCATATCTGCAAGCGAGGGTAGCGGACTTGATGAACTTAAGAAAGTAATTTTTTCGGAGCTAAAACTCACCCGCACATATATGAAACCCGTTGGAGAGAAACCTGATTTTGATGAACCGTTGATTTTAAAAAAAGGTCAAACCGTAGAGGATGCATGCAGAAAGCTTCACAGGGATTTTAAAAGAAAGTTTAGATACGCACAGGTATGGGGTAAATCTGCTAAATATCCAGGTCAAAATGTTGGACTTGATCATGTTTTGGAAGATGAAGACATACTGACAATAACTGTATCTCGCTAGTTTTTAAGTAAATCTTTAACATTTTTCACAATATGTTTTTCATTTAAACCATATTTTTCGAGCAAGTCCTTTGGCTCTCCGCTTTCGCAGAATCTGTCTTTTATTCCCATTCTTCTGAATCTTACAGGGAGACTGCTCTCCGCAAGTGTTTCTGCTATTGCTCCTCCAAGTCCGCCGATGATTGAATGTTCCTCTGCTGATATTATCGCACCTGTTTCCTTGGCACATTTAATTACTAGTTTCTCATCTAATGGTTTTATAGTATGCATGTCAATTACTTGGGCGTTTATACCTTGCTTCAATAGTGTTTTCCGTGCATCAATTGCTGGATCGACCATGGTTCCGCAGGCGATAATTGTAACATCTGAACCGTCCTCAACAATCATCCCCTTGCCTAGTTCGACGCTTTCAATATAATCTTTATCATAAATAATTGGTGCATTTGCTCGCCCGATTCTTGCATACATGGGGCCTTTATTTATTGCCATGAGTTCAACGATTTTTTCTGTTTGTGTGGCATCACTGGGTGCAAGAACAGTCATATTTGGTAATACTCGCATTAATGCAATGTCCTCTATCATTTGATGGCTAGCCCCATCTTTACCTACACTTATACCACCATGCGTAGCAAATATCTTCACATTAGCCCGTGAATATGCAAGATCAATACGTATCTGATCATAGACCCTTCCTGTGGCAAACACGGCAAATGTACTTGCAAAAGGTATTTTACCACATGATGCAAGTCCGGCAGCCGTGGATATCATGTTCGCCTCGGCGATACCCATCTCAAAAAATCTTTCGGGATATTTCTTTGCAAACATTATAGTTTTTGTAGATTTGGAGAGGTCTGCATCTAAAACGACTAGATTAGGATATTTCTCACCGAGCTTTACAAGAGTTTCCCCATATGCATTCCTGGGATTTGCCATTACTTTCTTACTCAAGTTTAGCCCTCCAGTTTCTTCTGTATTAAATCGAGTTCTTCCATTGCCATGTTGTATTCCATTTCATTTGGTGGAACGCCATGAAAATCAACGTTATTTTCCATGAATGAGATGCCTTTGCCCTTTACAGTATTTAATATAATTACAGATGGTTGCCCTTTGTGATTATCTGCCTCAAGTAGAGCATCAAGTATTTGTTTCATGTTGTGACCATCAATCTCTATAACATACCATCCAAAGGAACTCCATCGATCTCCCGCCGATTCTAGACGCATTACTTCCTCTGTGCTTCCATCAATCTGTAAAAAATTTCTATCAATGAAAGCAACTAGATTATCAAGCCTATAATGTGATGCTGCAGCAGCAGCCTCCCACACCTGCCCCTCATCAGTTTCACCGTCACCCATCATAACATAAACATTGTATTCATTCTCGTCTAATTTTCCTGCAAGAGCTACACCATTTGCAAAAGAAAGACCATGGCCAAGGGAGCCAGTAGACGCCTCAATACCTGGAACATAAGAACGTACGGGATGCCCTTGCAACATACAGTTGATCTCTCTAAGATTTTTCAATTCGTCAACAGAAAAATACCCACTCTCTGCAAGTACTGCATAAAGTGCAGGGACAGCATGGCCTTTGCTCAAAATGAAACGATCTCTATCTGGATCATTAGGGTTTTTAGGGTCGTGATTCATATGTGCAAAGTACAGTGCAACAATCATGTCAACAGCAGACAACGAACCACCAGGATGCCCTGATTTAGCCCTGTATAACATTTCAATAACATGTTTCCTGACATTAACCGCCATTAAATCAAGTCTGTCGATAATTTTCTTATCGTAATGCTCCATTGAATCCCCCCTCAAACAAAAAACAAGGGCACAATATTTTTCAGTGAATATCATCCATGTGTAAATACTTTTTGTAAATTTTTAGCCCTGTGATAAAACAGTTGAAGTAAAAGGTGCGTAGAGAAAATTGAAGATGACTTTGAACGGCGATACATTTTAATGCCTCCTTTTACATTTACGGACTTAAGGGTAAAATGGTATTAGATGATTTAGGTAGTTCACTTAGAGGAACGTTAAAGAAGATAGTCAATGCGGTACATGTCGACTCAAAACTCATAAAAGAGGTAGTAAGAGATATACAGCGAGCGCTTCTACAGGCAGATGTTAACGTCAAACTTGTTTTAGATCTGTCAAAAAAGATCGAGAAACGTGCATTACAAGAGAAACCTCCAGCGGGAATGAGTAACCGGGAGCACGTTATTCATATTGTTTATGACGAGCTAGTAAACATCCTTGGTGATTCTAGGGAGCTGCCGATTAAAAAACAGACAATAATGATGACTGGGCTATACGGCCAAGGAAAGACGACTTCATGCGGAAAAATTGCAACGTATTTTAAAAAGAAAGGTTTAAGGCCTGCTTTGGTTGCAGGTGATGTTCATCGTCCCGCAGCCTATGAACAGTTAAAACAAATATCAGAGCAGGTGAAGGTTCCATTCTATGGTGATAAGAAGGAAAAAAATGCAGTGAAGGTTGTAAAAGACGGGTTAAACAAGTTCAAAAGAAGTAGTGATGTAATAATTGTAGATACATCTGGAAGACATAAACTCGAAGAGGAACTCATCCAAGAAATGAAGGACATTTTTAAGGCGACCAAGCCTGATGAAAAACTGCTTGTTATGGATGCTGCTGTTGGTCAGCAAGCTGGTTCTCAGGCAAAGGCATTCAATGATACTGTGAATATAACTGGTATTGTTCTTACAAAAATGGATGGTACTGCTAAAGGTGGTGGTGCACTAAGTGCTGCAGCTGAAGTTGGTGCCCCTATTGTGTTTATAGGTACAGGTGAGCATGCTGGTGATTTTGAGAAGTTTGACCCTGCTCGGTTTATATCTCGTCTTCTTGGTATGGGTGATATCAAATCTCTACTCGAAAAAGCAGAAGAGAGTATGAAGGGAAAAGACGCGGAGAAAACTGCTAGACGGTTAATGTCTGGTAAATTCACCTTACATGACATGTATGACCAAATGGATATGTTGTCTGGAATGGGCCCCCTTAGCAAGGTAGCGGAGATGCTTCCGGGTGGTTTTTCAGGTAAAATCAAGGACGTTGATATGGATGATACTCAAAATAAACTTCAGAGATTTCGTGTTATTATGAACTCTATGACAGATGAAGAAATGAATGATCCAAATATTGTTCGTGCTTCTCGTGTTAAACGTATTGCACATGGCGCAGGTGTTGAAAATAAAAATGTCAAAGAGTTGTTGAAGTATTACAATATGACAAAGCGTATGATGAAGGGGTTATCTGGTAACAGAAAAATGAGAAAGAATTTGATGAAGCAGTTACAGTTTGGGAAATAATTTATTTTTTCTAAAGATTGGATATGTTGTTTAAAAACCGAGAGAAAATTATTGAGAATGGTCAAACACCCGAATTAAAAAAGATAAGGGGGGATATTCTCGATATCTTGGCTTTTGCCTTAGATTCTGTTAATCCATATAAAGTGGTTAAATCAAGGTTTTATGAAAAAAAGATTAATATTGGTAGGAAAACTGTAGATCCTTCCGATTTTGAAAACATATACGTGGTAGGTTTTGGAAAAGCTAGTGTTGGTATGGCTCAGGCAATCTGCGATTCAATTGATGTCAAAAAGGGAGTTATTATTACTAAT
>CAZXHI010000067.1:0-8663 GCA_964640555.1 uncultured Thermoplasmatales archaeon
TTGAGAATAGAGGTTGCGAATAGTTATGATTGAGTCAAAATTAGAAGCGGCAGTTGGCATGTCACGTAAGTGGAATGCGCGAGATGCAGGAAAGGAAGTTGCACGATCTACAATTGAAAAATTAAGTTCTCCTCCAGATTTCTTTTTGTTGTTTTCTACTATCCATTATGAAAAACATGGCGGTTTTGAAGAGTTTCTAAACGGAGTTTGGGATGTTTTACCAGAGGGAACACCGCTTGTAGGCGGAACAGTAGCAGGATTTATGAATAATCATGGGTGCTATACAAGAGGAGCAACTGCACTTGCTGCTTCTTATCCGAATATGGATGTATCTATTGCTATCGGAAAAAATACAAGAAAAAATCCAAAAAAAGCAGCAAAAAATTTATCTACCTCAATTCTAAAGTCACATAGCAACTCAAATTATCAAAATCCCTTTATGTTTTGTATTTTGCCTGGGGGAACTGTTCCCCAGTTATTCGGTTTTGGTAGAAAAAAGGTAATGAAATCAGGTATTGGTAGCAATATTTCTTTAAACTTGCTAGATCAATCGATTAAACTCTTTCAAATGGGCCCTGGCAGAGAGGAAGAAGTTTTTGATGCGTTGGGCGACAACCTAAAAGACTGGTATATTTTGGGTGGTAGCTCAATGGATAACTTAGTACAATCAAAATGCTATCAATTTTTAGGTAAAGAGGTTCATACAACAGATATTGTGGGACTTGGAATAAAAAGTGATTTGAATTCTGAAATAATCACAAAATATGGTCTAAAAAAAACTGGGATGAAGATGCATATAACCAAAAAAGGGTTGAGAGACTGTGTTATATGTGAAATTGATGGAAAACCAGCAACTAAGGAATTTCTAAAAAGAATTAATTGGCCAGAAGACTATCTAGATGATAGGTTATATACTAAAACATTTTACTATCCGTTAGGATATGAATACAATGGTGTTTTGAGACCGCAAATAATAGGTGCATTTTTAGGAGATAATATAGCATGCGGATATAGTATTAAAACCGATGATATTGAGATATTATCAGCTTCAGGAGAATCACTTTTAAATGCAATGAGAAATGCCACAACAGAAATAACAAACTATGCCCCAAAATTGATTATTGGTGTGGCCTGTGCAACACAACTGGAAACTCTTGGTAGTTCTATATATCGTGCATATGATAAACTAGAAGATCACTTCAAAAAAATACCATTTGTTGTTGGATTTTATGCAGGTGAAGAAAGTTATAGTCCAAAAACACCACCAAAACAGCTCTATGACAGTTTTAATTTATCTTGCTTATATTAATTATCTTCATGTAATATCTGAAATCATACATATGAATTCTTCTCTTTCTTTTTGAATTGATTTTTTTGAAAATATTGTATGAAATGTTTCTTTCATTTCAAGTAGTGAATTCATGCTTTCTCCAAGGGTTGTATTAATATAATGTTTATTTTTCCATCTTTTTTGATATTCGCTTAACTCTGATTTATTCCAGTTATCATTTTTTATACATGCTGATACGGTTTCTCCAGCAGAAATACCAGAAATCATAGAAGGCCCTATTCCTTCTCCGGTAATAGGTTCAACCATCCCAGCAGCATCCCCAATAAGGATGACACCATCACTAACAGCTTCATCTATATCTCTAGGTCCAGACATAGGTATGCACCCACCCCTCTTTTCTATTATGGAATAATTTTTACCTAATAAGTCATTAACTTGCCCGTATTGTGTAATATAGAAATTTAAAGCATCTATCGCATTAACTTTTGGAGATACTCCAACACCAACATTTGCTTTCTTATTTTTTGGAAAAATCCATGCATAACCCATTGAAAATTCTTCACCAAAAGCTATATGGAATTTGTTTTCTTCTGTAAGATTAGGGCAAGACAAAAAAAGCTCATAACACTTGCAAATTTCATCTTGTTTCCACCTATTTTTAATCTTTATCCATTTGCCAACATTGCTTTCAAATCCATCTGCACCGATAATCGCCTTTGCTTCTATATTTTTAATATCTTTTTTTGAATTTAATTCAACAATCCACTTATTTCCATTTTGTTTGACCCCGATTGCCTTAGTTTCTGTAAAAATTTCTGATCCTGCATTTTCTGCTTGCTTTGCAAGATATTTATCAAAAACTGTTCTGTCTATTGTGTAACCTTGCCATTGTTCAGAATTTAGTTCATATGCCTCATCATAAAAATATATTTTTGTCCCATCAATCTTCTTTTCAATAAATGATTTATCTTTTTTTATCCCAGTATCATCAAATAAAAATTTATTAATTCCCTCTGCACATCTGACGGGATAACCGATATTTTTATTGCGTTCTATTAATATGACGTCAATGCCCTTTTCAGCTGCTGTTTTTGCTGCCATGGATCCTGCAGGTCCAGCACCAACAACTAAAACATCACATTTCATCTTTTAACCTCATTATTTTTGATTTTAACTCATCATAATCCATATTTTCAGTATTTTCAATATCTTCCTGACCGAATAATTCTGTTATCATGCCGAAGAATTGCAAATATTTTGTTTTTTCTTTCTTTGCATATAAATAATTAATTCCCTCTAATAATTCATTTGAAAAAATAAAATGTTCGTCCATTGTCTTTTTCACATGGTTTAGATATTTCTCGCTATCAATATTTTTTTTATTACAAAAAACACATGTAAATTTCCCTGCAATGTCTCCACAGATAATAGATGGTAAAATACCTTCAATAAATGGTTTAAGATTTTGATTTGCAGCATCTCCTGCAAGAAGTACATTGCCATATATCCATTTATCTGTAAGATTATTGAATGCTGCTTTTTTTGATTTTTCTATAACATACTCTGCATTTTTCACTTGTTTTTTTACATGAGGAATCTCTAAAAATTCTTCAAAATATTGTTCTAGTTTTTTCTCGGGATATATGCCTCCAACTCCAATATTTGCAGAGTTTTTTCCTTTTGGGAAAATATAGGCATAACCACTTGGTGTAAATTCTCCAGTAAAAACTTGTTCTAAGGTGGGTTTATACAAATCCAAATTTTTCATTTCCCATGAATAAACTTCTGCAATATCTCCTCTTTTTGGATTATATAAGTCTAGAAGATTTAAAACAGTTGATTCAACGCCATCTGCCGCAACTACAACTTTTGGCAGGATTTCCAATGGTTTGCCGTTTCTTTTAACAGTTGCTTTTTTAATATTATTCTCTTCATCAAGTTCTATATCAGTTAATTTGGTATTAGTAAGTAATTCTGCGCCTTCATTTATAGCAAGTTCAGATAACCATTTATCAAACTTTCTCCTATCAACACTATAACTTTTCCAAAAATCTCCTCTTTTTTCAATGGATATATCGTCTGTCCAGAAAAACATTCCATCCATTTTCCATATTAACTGTTCTTCTGGTATTTTAAAAGGCATGTATGGAAAAAGAAAGTCCCCGATTCCTTCAGCGCATTGAACAGGGTTGCCTATTTCTTCTTTTTTATCAATAAGTATTGTTTTTAACCCTTTTTTTGCTGCTGCTCTTGCAGCACTTGATCCTGCAGGTCCTCCACCTACAACTAGTACATCACAGTCTATTGACATATTAATTTATTCCATATTTATTTAATTTAAATAAGTATCCAAATTTTTTTTATTCATTTGTCTTTTTGTTGTTTTGATCGGCTGTATAAATCTGTTATGATGTATGCTTCATCAAAGAGTATCATTGCTAGTAGGAAGTATAATTCAACGATGCCAAATATTATTAGGTATAAAATTGCTAATTTCATTACATATCTGCGGCCGAAGAAATATAATGAGAATTGATGTCTGAATCTGTTTTTTTTAAGGTTTTTTTTATTGTAGTCTATAATATCGTTTCCTACTTCGTCTATGATGGCTGCTGAGATGAGAAATACCAGTGGTAGTATTATTAGTTCGATGTTTTTTAGATATATTGTTATTATGAATATAGTTACGATAATTGCTGATCCTAGTAAATGTGCATAGTTATCTATTTTGTTTTTAACGAGGACACCAAGTAAAATAGCTAATAGTATTGTTGTTGAAATGGGGTTTATGAGCATTGTATATGCCCAGAGGGCTGCTAGGGGTGGCGTTATGATTAATGCTGTTTTTTTGTTGAATGTTTTTTCGTCATATGCTGCATCGATATATTTTATTCCTGCTCCTAGAATGGGGTAGGCAATTAAAAAGAAAAACATGTTGTTTTCAAATAATGCTAACCACTCCATCACCACTTTGATTTCACCCTAATTTTTTAATTATTGCATAGCCCATCTAATATTATATAGACAATATAAATATATTTTATAAAACTTGGCTTTTATTAAAAATATCACAGGAATATTAGAAGATTAGCCATAGTAACATGGCTAAATACCTTCGATGTCTTTCTCAGCCCAAACAAGGTTCTTTACTTTAGAGATCATCAGGGGGATATCTGGATATGATGATATTCCTTGTTTTACTCTACTGTAAAGACTAACTGCAATATATGCATAATCAAAGAAAAGCATCGCAACAAAGAAATAAAATGGTATCACTCCAATTACACAGAGCCACAATATTGATACCTTCATCAACCATCTATGATCAAAAAAAGTCGCAGTAAATTTATTTGATTTATCTTTGTTTTTATCAATGAAATCATTTCCTACCTCATCTAAAAGCGCTGAAGCAGCAAGAAAGATCAACGGGAGAATCAATAGTTGAACACCTGCAAAGACAATAATTGCAATTATCATAGCAAGTCCTGCAAAATGTGCGATATTGTCTATTTTACCCTTAAAGAGAACTCCAAAAACAACAGCTAGTAGAATAGTTGCTGCAACTGTGTTAATTAGCATTGTATATGCCCAAAGAATACCAAGTAGTGGGGCAACTATTAACGCAATTTTTTTATTGAATGTCTTTTCATCATATGCTGCATCAATAAATTTAATACCTGCGCCCAAAACTGTAAAAGCTATCAGGAAGTAAAGCATATTTAATTCTCCCCCTTTATTATCTGTTTATTTTTTGATAAGATTAAACTCTGTTCATAAATACCTTTTTCGCACCTAAATATGCAGGTGGATATGTGGTTGATCACATCCATTCCCAAGCGTTTTCTTTCTTTCATTTCCATTCATCCAATATTTCAAAGGAAGAAAGCAAACATAAAGCCCCATTTTGAGAAATTCCTACAAAATACTAAAATAGTAGAATATTTTTTACTTTTGTAGGAAAAATGATAAAAATCGATCTGAAAGACAGAAAAATATTGTATCAATTAGATTTAAACTCAAGGCAGTCGTTAACTCAGATTGGAAAGAACGTTGGTTTAAAAAAAGATGTTGTATCATACAGAATAAAAAGATTGCAAGATGAAGGAGTAATTAAGAATTTTTGGACAGTTATTAATACATTTAAGTTAGGATATAATGTTTTTAGAATCTATATTAATTTTCAATATGTCAGTTCAAATATTAAAAATAAAATAATTCAGCATTTTATAGATTATAAAAACGTTTGGACGATCATTTCGCTCAAAGCAGAAATTGATTTTGATGTCGTCATCTGGGTGAAAGACATTTATGAGTTCTATCAGTTTTGGGATAAGACGCTTGACAGATTTGAAGACTATTTTGAAAGATATATACTTTCTATTTATATCCAGGCTTTTGCCTATAAAAAATCATATCTATTGTTGGAACAATATGAAAAATCTGACAGGGAAATGTATGTAACAACTTGTGGTGGAAAAACCGTGGAAATCGACGATGTTGATTATCAGCTTTTAAATGAAATTGCAGTAAATGCTAGAATACCACTTGTAGATCTTGCCCAAAGACTTAATACTTCTTCACAGGCGGTAAATTACAGAATTAAAAATCTAATGAACTCAGGAATTATTCAAGCGTTTCGAGTTGACATTGATCTTTCAAAATTGGGACTCCAACATTATAAACTTGAGATATATCTTAAGGATCATAAACAAGGAAAAGCCATATGGAATTACTTGAAAGAAACGCCTTATTTAGAATATTTAAATGTGACTGTAGGTTGGTGCGATTTAGAATTTGAATTAATTGTAGAAAATGTAGATAAGTTGAGCCAGATTATGAGAGATATCGATTTAAAATTTCCTAATGCCATAAAAAAACAAACTTTTTGGATATTTGAAAAAATTCATAAGGATCGTTGGCTGCCGGAAGCATAAAGAAGTTGCTGCGGCTCTCTTTTTGGTAGATGAGAACTAACAAGATTGTATCCTAACGGTAAACTTAAATAGTGGTCATCCTCCTTAAAAACAATACCGCTTTCTTCAAATGTATTTAAAATACCTGCAAGTGTAGTTTCTGAGATATGTGAAAATATTTCCTGCAATTCTTGAAGAGAATTGATATCTATGCAGGAAAGAAAGATTGCTCTCTCAAGTTCATCAAGTACGTAGACTCTGATATTCTCAGCATTTCGTTTATCATAGATTTTAAGAAACTTCTTTCCATCGACAAAATAAAAGATGAATTGATCAATAGTCGTCTGTTGTTTGATCCCTTCAAGCGCTAGCCGTTCACGTTCTTTTTTCCACCCATCTACCAATTGCACCCAATTATGTTCACCCAAATATTCTTTTCGTTTGAACTCATAGACAAAATTGAATTCTTTTTCCAAAAACTCCTCGGGAAACATGATCATGTCACTATGTGAATATTTCAACCGTTCAATATTGAATTGCTCTGGATTACGCTGGATGGGACTGCCAAAAACAACTCTAAGATAACATATCTGTGGGGGATCAAGATACTGATGAAACAGTTGAACCGTTTTCTTTGTTTCTTCAAAATCAATAGATTCTTCGTTTGGATAATCAATAAGAAGATTATACCTATTTGCTATCCCATTTTCCTTACAAAATTTTAACGCCGCAATATTATCAATAACCCGTGTACCTTTATTCATCTTCATTAAATAATTTTGACTAAAAGACTCTATCCCTGTTTGTATTGTAGTGAATCCGGCTTCTTTTAATAAGGTATAATCCTCGCTTTTTAACTGACCCGCACGCGCCTCAGCAACAAATGTAAAATCTCTTCCCAATTGTTTTATTTTCTCAAAGAGAATACGATAATTCTTTTTCGGAAGCGTATTTCCGATAATCTGAAATGCCAACATATTATACATATCAGATAAAAGTTGTATTTCTTCAATTATTTTGTCTACGTTTTTTTCCCTATAATTTTTATACTGTATGTTATGGTTGCAAAAACTGCACTTATTCCACCAGCATCCTCGTGAAATTTCAACAGGAAGTCGCCCATAGTAATAAAAGTATTGCTGCACTTCTGAAGATGTTGAATCCAACTCATTATAAAAAGGGCCATAGGATGGAATCGGTAAACTATTGAGATCAATAGAAGCATCTGATTCATTCCAGATGATCTCGTTTCCCTTTCGATACATCAAATGCGGTATAGATTCATAATTCTGATACTCTGAAGCAACCCGATAGAGGGCCTCTTCACCATCTCCTGAGATAATAAAATCTACGTAATCAAATGCCTCCATCACTTTTATTCCTAATTTATTAGCTGTTCTACTTCCACCAAAAATAATTTTCTTCTCAGGATGCAATTTCTTGATTGCTTTAGCAATAGCCAATGAAGGGAGAAACTGCCCATAATTCAACGTAAATCCAATGATATCATATGGTTGCCAATCAACATATTTGAGAATCCAATTATAAAACTCATCTGTTTGTTGGACGTAGTTGTCAAATGTAAAATGCTGCTGAATCTCTCTATTTGCAGATGTCTCTCTCTGAAAATACTCTCTGCATTTTTCTTCTGTTGTTATCCAATGTTCTGGAAATACATATTTGGAAAAAATAATCTGAGCCGTATAGGAATCATTAGGCGGATAAATGAGAAAGTTATAATTATTTAATCCATAGAACTCAGCAGCTTTCAAATAGAGATGTCTTGTCTTTATGTTTATGTTTCGTTCTTTCAAATATCCCTCTAAAACTGCCAATTGTATTGAAGGAATATCAGTTCCAGCAAAAGGCATCGCTATAAGCAACACGTTTTTTTTATCGTTGTGCATCTCTTCATCCAAATATTTCAATAAAAAAATTCCTTATATAATTAACCCATTTGGATTTTCCTGCTTCTTTTAAACAATGTCGTCAAACAAATAAGATGAGTATCTTTTTGTTCTTATACAAAAGAAATGCACCCATAAAAAGAAGATAGGAACAACTTATCTAAAACATCCTATCAAATCTTTGAGGTGAATAGCCCTTACAATTCACCTCTCTTTAATAAAAGTATTAAATAAGTTGTAAGGGACAGTGGACCATACTCACTGCTGTAGCTATAGCAGTTGCAATTACAATTTTTTCCATATTTTTTCTCACCACCTTTGATTGTCACAATATGACATGATATACTTTATCTATCATAGTATTTAAATACATCGTGTAAAACTGTCAATTTGCAAAAAAATTCTTCTTAGAAACAAGATGGACAATTTAGAATGATTTCATCTTTACCCATACATGAAATCTCCAATATCCACATATTTTGTATCATATGACCAATCATTAAAACATTCATCTTTTTAATGTATACCATACAATCAAATAAGTGAATTTGT
>CAZXHI010000068.1:0-41301 GCA_964640555.1 uncultured Thermoplasmatales archaeon
GAAATCCAACTACTTAATAGATAGTTAGTACAATCCCCTTGGAAACGTAGAATATCGCTTGTTATACAATATTGTAAAGATATTTTTTGGATGATGTCAAACATAAAAACAGCGGTTATTCTGATGTTGTTTAACCGCACCTTTTAGCAACTTAAGATCAGAAAGAGCTCCAGCTATTTTTTAAGGGTTCCCACGACTTCTTTTCCAAAATCTGTGAGCTTGTATAGCTTTATGTCCTTGCCACTGGTTGTCTGTTCAACTATATTCAAGCTGAGAAGCGATTCATCCTCCCTATATCTAGACTCCATTCCTCTTATAGCCCCTATAACATTAGTAGGTGTAGTTTTAACATGATATGCTATCTCAGAAGTATAACTACCACTGGGACTTATCTCAAAAAGGTATTCAGCAATCTTTTTTCTAATGTTGCTTCTTCTCAGAGATCTTGTAATTAGAGGCCTCTTATCATCTCTAGAAAAATAATTATCATTGTCTTCTTGCATCCCATCCTCTCACTTTCCAAAAATGGAATCTTATTTCTTATTAATAAGTTAATCGATTATTTTCGTGATTTATTTTGAAAAAATTCACATATAAAAATAATAGAAAAGTTTAATTCAGTCTTCTACATTGTACTGAGCAATGGGATGTATAACTATCTTTGTAAAATACATTGTCATCTAGTAGGAGGAAAAAAAGATGTCTATAAAGAAAGAGTTATTGGATGAATTAACAGAAAAACAATTGAAAAAACTTGCAGAAAGCAAGGGAGTTAGCTTTGCTATGAGCGTCGCACAAAAAAAGTATTATGCCGACTGGAATGAAAAAGACAAATTGGTAGACATAATGAACGATAAGGAAGATATAACAATCGGAGAGGTAGAAGAATATCTGAAATTAAAAAAGAACTCATAAAGTTTAGAGTGCGAGAGTGCCTATCTATTTTTCGTCACAGCTATTTGTTTGCAGTGCTGTTGTATAGGACATCGACTGCAAAATGGTGAAACTGGAACGCAAATAGTCTTGCCAAATAGAACAAACAGGTGATTGAAATCACCCCAGTATTTTTCTGGCAGTATCTTTTTGAGAGCGTTCTCTGTTTGTTCAGGATTTTCTGTTTTGACCCAACCTAAGCGGTTTGGAATTCTATGACAGTGCACATCTATAGGTATAAATCCCTGTTCTTTATGACCATATACCATCACAATGTTTGCAGTTTTTCTTCCAACGCCTTTCAATTTTAGAAGTTCGTCAAAATTTTTTGGAACCTCTCCAGAGTAATCATCCAGTATTGTTTTTGATATTTCTTTTATTCGTTTTGCCTTTGTTTTGTAAAAACCGACTGGATAAATCAATGATTGTATTTTTTCCTCTGGAAGTTGTATTAGTTTTTCTGGAGTGTTGTACTTCTTCAATAATCGGATTGATGCTAGTTCTGTTACCTCATCCTTTGTTCTAAGACTCAAAATACAGGATATCAAAGTAGTAAATGGAGTATGAATTATTTCTTTTCCTTCTGCACGTGAAACAATTGGAAGGCGGTATTGTTCTAGTTCTTTTTTGAGTAGCCTGAATATTTCATCTATGTGTTCTATACCTTGCATCATAAAAAACCCCGTGTTAGTCAAGATTCCCCAGATTATAATTCTAACTTATAAGCTTATAGCAAAAAATTGGTGAAAAAAATATTGCTTTTATTGTTTTTTCCTTTTCAATAATACTATCAAGATGACTACAGCCACAATGACAACAATGGATATTAATATCAGCATTTCAAATCCAGGAGTGTCTTCTTCTTTGAAGCTGCCATCATTTGATAGAATCACGCTTAATGAGACTGATTTTCCGTCCAAGTATTCAGCACCTATGCTTGTATCAGGACAGGTTGAGTTCGGTGTAAGTGTGATTTGTATTGTCTCATTTTTAAAGGTTTTTACAGGGGTGACAATTAGATATATCTGTTTTGTCACTCCAACAGATATCGTTATTTCAGAGTCTACAGACATGTTCCAGTTTTTAGGAGGGTTTTCTATTTTTATACTCACAATTGTTTCTCCATTTCCGGTGTTTGTGATGTTTATTGGTATGGTTGTCTTGTTAACAGGAGAAATATTTTGTTCTGCTTTTAGTTCATAGTCTAACCCAGATACGTACGCCGGCATAAATGAGACAGTTGTTTTATTATTAGAATCCCGTATTCCCCAGTTGTTTTTGTTTTTATATTCTGCTTTTATAGTAATATCGCTTGATTCAAAAGCAGGTGCGGTTTTATTGATAGAAAAGGTTACTTTGGCTTTCGCCTCCTTGAATTCATCGCTTATTTTAATTGAAACGTTAGATGGTTCCAAGGTTGCAGTACACCATTTAGGGCATTCCACGCTCAGGTTGATCTCTGCAGATGGTATATCTTTGCTAATACTTCTGAATAAAATCAGTCTGCTTATTAGTCCATCAAAACGGAGTTTTGCGAAAAATTCACCTAGATCTAACTTGTATTTAACAGTTACATCTATTTCTTTTGTTTCTGGTATGCTGACAGGTTCATCTAGTTGTGAGGATACGTCGATGCTTATATTTGAGTCTGCCCAGATAACCCTGAAGCTTTGTTGATCTTCTAGTGAAGTCTCTGCTACAAGTGATATAGGTGAAAAAGTAACTGTTAGAAAGATGGCTGATAGCATAATTATTATAATTTTTTTGTTCATATTTAGGCGCCTTTTATCTAATATTATCAATATAAGAGTATATATGTTTTATTATTTAATAGCAGCAGAACAAATAAACATGGGTGTAGAATAAAGTAGATCAGTGCTTCCTAAAGATTAAAAAATGGCCTTCTTCTCAATAATCTTAAGATACAACAATTCAATCTTTTCTAAATCCTTGAAATAATGATTATCCATTAGCAAGATTGATTTTTATTGAAGAGTAAGGAAACCTCCTTATTGGATACGGTTTTTCTCCATTAATTCTTTATACGAAAAAGTTATTTCAATAATGGATTTGGAACCTGACTTAGTTCGATGTGGAGTGGATGATATACTAGAGTATCTTATTGATAAAAGATATATTTTTAATTTAAATTTGGTAAAAGTTATTGATAAATTGTCTATGGATGTGGTTTTTTATGACTGATAAACCTGAAATAATAAAAGAGTTAATGGAAGATGAAAAACTCGGAAGACTTTATGGTCAATCATGGGGTTCTTATGGAAAGCTGGAGACCTCTGAAGAGACTGTGGGAAGTACATCTGACGAAATAACCTGCATTGTTAGAGATGAAAATCAAGAAAGTTCAGATGGATTAGACCTTACAGAAGATAGATATAACTTCTTTTTTAATAATATGAATGATGCTTTAATAATTCTTAATAAGTTTGGAAAAATCATTGATATTAATAAACGCGGTATAGAAATTTATGGTGGATCTAAAAATGAGTTGATCGGAAAGAATTTTACGAAAATTGGCATATTTCCTTCAAAAGATATTCCTCTTCTTTTAAAAAATTTCAAAAAAATTTTTACAGCTGAAAATGTAACACTTCCTATTTATATTAAAAACAAAAAAGGTGAAAATATATGGTTAGAATGTTCTACTAAATTCACTAAACATGAAAAGACTTCTTATATTCTAGTGATTGCAAGAGACATCACCGAACGTAAAAAGATAGAGAATTCATTAAAAAAAAGTGAAATGTTCCTTCAAAATATTTTTGATGCTATTAAGGATGGAATCAGCGTACTTGACAGTGATCTCAATATCATTAAGACAAATCAATGGATGAAAGATATGTATTCAGATAATATTCCTCTATTAGGGAAGAAATGTTATCAAGTCTATCAACAAAGGGATTCTCCATGCCCATGGTGTCCATCACTTCCAGCAATTGAATCAGGGGAAACTCAAAATGAAATTGTTCCTTATCCTTCCAATGAAAAACCAAGCGGATGGTTCAGACTTTCTTCTTTTCCGCTATACCATTCAAACGGTCAGATCTCTGGTGTCATTGAATATGTTAAGGACATCACAGAGTATAAGAAAGCTGAAGAAGCGGTTAAAGAAAACGAAGAACGTTTAAAGATAATATTAGAGAATTTGCAAGCAGGGGTTGTAATCATTGATGCTGAGACACATAACATTGTTGATATCAATCCAATGGCCGTTGAAATTATAGGGATCCAAAAAGAAAATATTATAGGTAAAATATGTCATAAGCTTATCTGTACGGTTGAAAAGGGAAAATGCCCTATCACTGATTTGAGACAGAAAGTGGATAATTCAGAGCGCGTATTGATAAATGCAGATGGAAGAGAGATAACAATTCTTAAAACAGTTACTCCAATAATTCTAAACGATAAACAGCTTCTAATCGAAAGCTTTGTAGAAGTAACTAGGCAGAAGAAAATAGAAGAGGATCTAAATCAAAAAATTGATGAACTTGAAAGATACAAACAAGTTACTGTTGGCAGAGAAATAAAAATGGTTGAATTAAAGAACAGGATTAAAGAGTTGGAGGGGAAATAGCCAAACATGTATGCTCCAATTAAATAAAAGCAAATTTGTTTAATGAACTGGATGGGATGAAAAAAATGAAGTCGACTAGTAAATTGGTGAGGAAATGAATGCATATGCTTTTTTGCCATTAGCAGCGTTCTTTGCAAACTCAATTCTTGCATGTTATGTTCTTTATAAAAATCCTACAGATAGGTTAAACAAATTATATAGTCTCTTCGCAGTTGCATTGGCAACCTGGGCCATTGGGGATTTTCTAACTTTTACATCTACGACATCTGAAACAGGTTTGTATTGGAACCACCTGACTCTAGTTGGAGCTTGCCTCACTGTTGCATTTTTACTCCATTTCTTTTTAATTTTCAAAAAAAGCAAATGGATCGTGAAAAAATTATATCTTATAGCTTTATATCTGCCTGCCTTAGTCATTATTTTTTTAAGTTTTACAACGAATCTGATATCAGAATCGGCAGAAATGACCTGGTGGGGATATAACATAGTGCGGGGAATTCTGTATATTCCCTATACAGTTTATCTCACAGGATATATTATTATTGGTTTTTTGATATGTTACAAATTCTATTCAAAAATCACATTGGAAAAAGAAAAAACTCAGGTAAAACTCATAATAGCAGGTGTGTCTGTTCCACTTATTGGTGGAATCATAACGCAGATTATTCCTGTGATCCTCGGATTTAAAATGATCCCGTTAACATCCACATTAACAACATTTACTGCGGTAATTGTGGCATATGGAATAGTCAAGCACGAGCTAATGGCTCAAATCCCTTTCAATATTAGAAGAAAAATAATTGCAGGTTTTTTAATAGTTGTTATGCTTGTTTCTACTATTGGGTTTTTTTCTATTGCTCAAAGTCAAGAGTTTTTACAAAGAAGTATTGGTGAAGGAAGCAGATTATTGGCAAGAGAGTCAATGGATAAGATCAGCAGTGTTATTTCTCACCGAATTGAAGAAATTCAATTTCAGACTCATAGTAGTAACTCCAAATTCCAAGATCTTGTTAAGAAGTCAAATCAAGAATTAAGTACACTTGGTTCAGAGCGGGAAATTTACAATTATATTGTTGAAAAAGATATAGAATGGGTTTCCACGTCAAAAAATGAGACCATCTATCTCATGGAGGATGTATTAAATAACAATATATCAAAAAAATTAATGAAAAACCTTGAATTTTATAGTGGACTATATAATTATACCTTGTTTGGTGAGATATTTGTAACAAACAAGTATGGTGCCAACATTGGATCGACAGGGAGAACATCTGATTATTACCAAGCAGATGAGGAATGGTGGCAAAACGGGAAAAAATATGGGTTAAATGTTAGCGATATTAATTATGATGAAAGCGCAGATATTTTTTCTATAGACATCATAGCAAGAATTGACGATGAAAATGGAGAGTTTATTGGAATTTTAAAAGCCGTTTGGAATGTCGAAGAGATACTTTACATTCTAGAAAATTCATTGTTATCTGAAGGAAATGAACAATATTCAAAGATGATTTATAAACTGTTAAACAAAGATGGACTGACAGTTTATTCATCTAAAAAATTCGAGTTTTTAGAAGATGACTCTGACATGTTAACCCGCATTTATGAGTATTCCGTAAAAAAAAATGACTATATCATAATGAGTGATGTTGAGAATGAAGAAAGGGAAAAATTAGTTGCATTTGCTTATTCAGAAGGGGAAATGGATTTCGATGACTTAAACTGGATTTTAACACTGGAGTATGATACAGAGGATATATTTGCTCCAGTTGTTTACCTGCAGAATTTAATATTATTGGCATCATGCATTATTGCAATGATTGGTTTGTTACTTGGCTTTTTTATAGCCCACTCTCTATCAAAACCAATCGTGAATCTTAAGAATATAGTCCATAAGATGGGCGAAGGTAATTTAGATGTAAAAATTGATGTAAAATCAAATGATGAAATAGGAGATCTTGCTCTTAATTTTAAACTAATGGCAAAAAGTTTAAAAAATAATCAAGAAAATCTGGAAAATCAAGTTGCGGAAAGAACAAAGGAGTTAAACAATAAAATCAAAGAATTAGAACGTTTTAAAGAATTAACTGTTGGAAGAGAACTTAAAATGATAGAGCTAAAAAAACAAATGAAAGAACTAAAAACAAAACTACCAGAGAGGGATAAATGGAGTTGACACTGATATCAGTATCTTGGATATTTCTTGCAATCTTCATAGCTGCATTAGCTGCTTGGTTTTTCTACTATTATGTCATAGATAAAGATAAACGAAAGTTGATGTTTTCAATAGCCTTTTTAATAGCCAGTGTCACATATCTTTTCTTATCAGCGGACTACAATCGCATTCAATCAGAACATCTCATTTTATCGAACTTATATCACTGGTCTATGCTCCCTCTGATGACAGCTCTTTTATTTGCCGTAAGTAAGAGTATATTCAAAAATAAAAAAATTGACATACTGTTTAGAATATACCCCGTCATTCTTATTTTTTCTCTCATACCAGTTTTTCTACCTTTTTCCATTGGGGAAATAGTGACGATATTTCAACGGTCTATGGCAATTGTAGTTTTAACCACCTCAGGATACTTACTTATCAAAACAAGAAAATTTTTTAGTTTGATGTTTTTAATGTCAATGGTATGTTTTACTGCTGCAGGGACATCATTGGCTAGAAACATGGATTATTTATCTATTTTATTGTTTTTGCTGTCTCACACATTTTTAACAACAATTTTTATCATAAACCTTTCGTCTACAAAGGATGGAAATGAAGGCATAGAATCTTATTTCTCTTTGACAGATCGATTAAAAACTGCAGAGAAAGCATTGCATGAGAGCGAGAAGAGATATAAAAGAATAGTCGAAAATACCAGTGATGCTATAATGCTCACTCAGCCCAATGGGGTTGTTTCTTATGTGAGCCCTGCCTGCAAGACGGTATTAGGATATGAACCAGAAGATTTAGTGGAAAAGATTCCTCAGATCTTTCATCCATCTGATGCTAAAAAAATAAACGAGACACTTTCTCAGGCATTAAATGGCAAACATGGTTCAGATTTTGAATATCGCATCAAAACCAAGGATGGAGATACCAGATGGGTTTCTCATTCGTGGTCACCTATATTAAAAGATGGGAAACTGCAAATGATTGTGAGTTCGGTTAGGGATATAACCGATCGGAAAAAAATGGAAGAAAAAATTGCAGAAAAAGTTAAAACATTAGAGGACAGTGAATTAGCCACATTAAATATAATGGAGGATTTGCAGGAGACCATTACATCTTTGGAGAAAGCAGAAATAGAAATAAAAGAGTTGAACGAGGATCTTGAACAACGGGTTAAGGAGCGAACTGCTGAAGTGGAAAAACTATTGCATCAGAAAGACGAGTTTGTCAATCAGCTTGGCCATGATCTTAAGAATCCTTTAGGTCCCCTCATAAACCTATTGCCCATTATTGAGGAACATGAGACCGATCCCGAATCAAAGGAAATGTTTGAGGTGATAAATCGAAATGTCAATTATATAAAAAATCTCGTGACTAAAACCATACAGCTTGCACGGCTTAACGCACCAAGTACTGATTTGTCCGTAGAAGGTGTAACTCTCATGGATGAGATCAACAAGGTCATTGAAAGGAGTGAACTACTTTTTGAGGAGAAAAATATAAAAGTTGAGAGTGGAATCAATAATGACATCATGGTAAAGGCAGACAAATTACGACTTGAAGAGTTATTTGACAATCTTATTGGAAATTCGGTTAAATACAGCCCAAATGGTGGCAATATTACTATTGATGCAAAGGATGATGATAAGTTCGTTGTGGTTTCTGTTAAGGATGAAGGTGCAGGAATGACCAGTGAACAACTTGATCATGTCTTTGAAGAGTTCTACAAGGCCGATGAATCTCGTCATGATTTTGGCAGTAGCGGCCTTGGCCTGTCTATTTGCAAGCGTATTGTCGAAAAACATGGAGGAAAGATTTGGGCTGAAAGCAAAGGTAAGGGAAAAGGCACAACCATGTTTTTTACCATTCCTACATCAAACAAAAAAACAAGCAGAACAAATCATAACAGTAAAAGTAATTAATACATATGAATATATATGATATAGTTATTAGGTGGACAGGATTTATGAAAAAGATAATGGTTATCGACGACGAACCAGACCAGATATATGTAATTAAGAAATCGTTAGAAAAAGCAGGTGTAACTTATGAAATCATAACTGCGAATAGCGGTGCACAATGTCTCGAACTTTTGGAAAAAAATCAAATTCCCGATCTCATCTTGCTGGATATTATGATGCCCGAGATGAGTGGTTGGACAGTTTTTGATAAATTGAAAGATAATGCCACGTGGGAAAAAATTCCGATTATTTTCCTGACTGCCAGAACAGATAGGATCGCTGTAAATGCAGGTGGATTTTTAGGCAATGATTTCATCGAAAAACCTTTTGACGCAAAAGATTTAATGAGCAGGATTGACAAGGTTTTGAAGGATACTAACCAAAAATAGTTTTTCAAAATGTCAATTGAATGTTCTCTCAGGAAAATATATTGAGATGCATCTCTGTTCTTCAATACATACTATAAAATAACCATAAACGCGATAAAACAAAAATGTATATATGTTGTAGGCAATATAGGAAACATCGTAAATAGTTAGGTGGGGTATATTACATGGAAAAAAAATTAGTGTTTTTGGGAGTAGGCATAATATTAGTGACAATTGCTTTTAGTGGGTGTCAGGAAGAAGCGACATCGATAGAGAAAACCTTTGAAGATATATCTTTCAATTCAGATATATTAGAACTCGTAAATGGTTCTTTAGACATAACTAAAGATAAGGAAATCATTACCCGAGTAGAGGTTACTTTGTATTTCAAAAACCTCTTGGATGAAGATATCAATGTAGAGTATGTGGTAGAATTTTGTGATGGAAATGATAATGTTCTTTATAACAAATCGTATGAAATAAAAAATTTTCCAGCAGGATATATAGAAGTATCACCAGATATCTTCTCATATTATGGGGGAAACGTGGCTGATTTTGATCATGTTAACGTCCGTGTTCTCAGCTACGAAGTGATTGAGTGACATCGGGCTAAATCTCTACATATTCTTTCTTTTTCTTATTAAAACGATAAGAGCTACTATGCATATAAGAGAAATAATTTCAAATCCTGGCGTGGAACCATCGCCGTCACTACTCCCATATTCAACAGCAAGCGTTGTGTAACCAGAATTATCGTCATTCATTGAAATAGATAAATCAGTTGGACAATAGCTGACACCTAGTTTATGCTCACCTAAACCCAACAAAGGATGCTCAACAAAAATAAACGTCTTGGTTTTTCCAGGCATAACAGAACCTTCTCGAGTATAGTTGGAATCCTCATCTTGAAGTTTAACCGTTATATTATCAGATTCTATATTACCAGAGTTATGCAAAGTAATGCTAATATTAAAAAAAACCCAAGTGTCGCCGCCAATTTCCATGGTTTTAACAAATTCAGATGATGCATCCATGGAAATTTTATAAAACTCATCTTCAGCAGTGCATGTATCAAATACATTTCCTGAAAAAAAACCAGTAAATAAGATGCACGTCAACACCAGTAGAAAAACTTTTGATTTCATCAATTCCACCTTCACCCTTCCCAAATATCCCACACCATATTTAAATCTCCCCATCATGTGTTCTGCGCCTAAATCTTTATATCCGTAATTCAAATATTACATACAAATAGAGGGGAATCGAAATGTTAGAAGATAGAGGCATCCGTAGAGGGATAGAAGTTTTTGTAAAAGATGCTGTCGATCCAGATATACCTATAAAAAAAGCAATAGTTGTAAGAACATACCCTAGACCAAGTAGATGGCTAGTGGTAAAATACGAGGATGGAGACATGGCTCAGGTAGAAGAACGCCAGATTACAACCATGTTTGAAGTAAACAGAAGAGGGAGAGAAATATAAAGGCAGAAACCACCTCCGTCATTATTCAAATCAAAAAATTAACAATATATGCTATTTGTTTGCTTTATGACAATTGATATGCAACGCTATTTTTGAAAGATATACCTAAAATTTATTACGATTATTCCATTGGATAGTTACTGGCTTCTCTGAGAAGATATTTCTCATATAACAAAGAACTTTCTAGCTAAAGGACGTGTGTAAAGGACCATTCTAACGGATTATTTTCTAATCGTTTCTTTATCATGCCATTCCCCACTTAGCACAAATTCTGCCATTTTTACATTTTGTCATTTAGACGGGAAGGCTTTAAATAATATTCATGGTAAATGTTACCACGATACACCATATCATATAAGAGGTGGAAAAAAAAATGAAAGAAACTGTAAAGAATGCGTTTAATCTTTGTGTCTTCATTTTTCTTGTCAATCTTCCATTTATAACAGTGACGCAACTAATTAGCACAGATACATTTCTAGATTCATTTGAAAATCCTGATTTTTATCTATATCTTCAAAGTGGCGGATATTCAATGGAGCCAGATATCAAAGAGGAAGATTACATACTTCTTCAAAAATCATCTCACCCTGATTTTAATATACGGGAGGGAGATGCCATAATATATTGTAAAGACGACGGAGAAATAGTATGTAACAGAATCTGCAATATAAACAGTATAAGCTTTGTAAAAAGATATCACATCGTAGATGTCAATGGCAACCTAACTGACAAACACATTTATGGAAGTCAGATCATTGGCAAGATTGTAAGTGTTGTTAATACTAATTTATGGGATGTAATATCAATGAAAATATGGGACATGACTATACACAATTTGAACGTTAGAGCATTGTTCACAAACCACTAACAGCAACTCTAGACAATATCCGAATCTATCTTATTTTTTGTTTCACAATCAACTTAAGATTTTTACAAAACTGCGTCAAAACCATCCATTGTTTTTTAGCGGAGACAACCCTCACACCAATTTTAGATAAAATGGAATAGAAATAATGTGTGAAGGCTTCGTCATAACCACAACTTATATATCACAACTGCCAGAGTAACAAATAATATCACAGGTAAAAACCAAACTGAGTTATCTACACCGATACTATATGCAATCGATAAAATAAAAAAAATTGATACAAACAAGGTTATAATATCTCTGTATTTCATTCTCACCAATCCACAATTTTGTAACTCTTTCTCCTTTAAAAAACCTTACATTCAACATTCCTTCATTTGAAAACAGGACAAGTTATCAAAATAATTCCCGATTTTCATAGGTGTCAATCTTTACTGAAACACCAACCGTTCAGCATCGGTAAATCCAGACTTAGAGAATGAATCGGACCAAACATTAAACTGAGAAGATTATTGAGGAGTAATTTATAGATTAAACAGATTTTGCAAGGGCATTCTTATCAACCTGTTTCATGCCTTCGTTTTCCAACAGATAATTTACACCTTCATCAGTTAGGGTTATAACATCAAAATCAGTATGCTTTAACATCTCAATTCTTGTTAACTTATGTATCATCTGATCTAATTCCTCACGGGGCACGTGAAGTAATGCCACAGCCATTTCAACGTCGATATCTTGTGAATGCATAATTTTCAAAAGCTTAAGTTCTTTTTCGTTAAGTTCTATCTTTTCTTTTGTACCTTCTTGAAACTCCTCTTCCTCATCAATTTTTGTTAATTTAGTAACATGATTCTTTATGATCACATCCAAATTTAGCTTGTCTAATACGTTACCATTTTTAGTATAAAGAACACAGACCTTGTTTCTATCGTCATATTTCCAAGACGCGACATCGCCCCAGGTATAGCCCAACAAGCTCACATCATCAGCAGAAAATTTTTTCTTTTCTCGCCTACTATGAAAATGTTGTTGTTCCAGCTGCATGATATCTAGATCTACACCATTATTTATGATCGTCGAAATAACCTCTTCGCCAGCATATCTTTCAAACTCTTTTATGAAAAAAAGGCCAGCCGCATCCTTAAGATCCAATTGCACCACTCTAATAATAGCTCCAACAGCTTTACATATTTCAGATAGTTCAAAAGAATTTATTTGAGGAGAAACAACAATAAAATCCGTAGGGTTCTTTGCCTCGATTTTAACATACTTTAGAAAAACATATTTTCGTTCAAGTGTTTTGATTATGGCACTCATAACATTATTTGCAAATTTTTCACTGGATCTCCTACCTGCTACAGTACAAAGCGACTGTAGTGCACCTTTGAGAACAACAGAATTTTTAGAGCCGGACATTTTCATCTACCTAATATCTTGTCAATTCTCTCCATGATATCATCGATTTCAAAGGGTTTTTCAATATAATCCTCACCTAAAAAGTCACCAGCATCTCTAGCTATTTTATCAGTCCTTGCTGTTAGAAAAACTAGGGGTATTTCTCTCCATGCCTCATTTTCTTTTATTGTATCGTAAGTTTCCCAGCCGCTCATTTCTGGCATCATAATGTCTAGTAGGATGAGATCGGGCATCTCATCTTCCAAGATTTCAAGACATTTTTCACCACTTTCCGCACCTATGACTTTATACTCTGCAGAATCTTCCAATCCGTTTTTGATAGAAAGAATTATATCTGGATTGTCATCCACTATCATAATCTTTTTTACCATTTTTTCACCAACTACTATTATAAACATCTTTTTAACTATTTCTCTCCACCACATTTAAACGTGAAGTAAAACGTACTTCCTTTCCCATTCCCTGGACTTTCCGCCCATATCTTACCGCCATGTTTTTCAACAATATTTTTACATATGGATAGTCCAAGACCGTGGCTATACAAATCATGTCTAGACCCATCAGCCTTGTAGAATTCATCAAAAATATACCTAAGTTGTTCCTCAGTCATACCAATCCCCATATCGCTCATAGAGATGGTGACAAAATCCTTCCCTTTTTTTGCATCTATAGTGATTGTACTACCATTTTCTGGAGTATATTTAATGGCGTTTGAAATAAGATTATTAAAAATCTCCTCAAATCTTAATTTATCAGCCTCAATAATGATATTTTCATTAATCTTATTTTCTACTTTGAAATTGTTATCCTCGAGAAGGATTTTATTATTTTTGATAATGTTATTAACCTCTGATAAAAGATCTATATCTTCGATAGAGAACTCCATATTGGTTGAATTAATTCCCGTAAGATCAATGGTTTCAATAACAAGATCTTTCATGAAGTGTACATTGCGAATAACTGTATCCAGCATTTCCACTGATTTTGCATCTTTCATTTGCGTCCTAAGAAGGGGAAGTAACGTCATCATTGGTGTCAAAGGTGTTTTTAAATCATGACCGAGTTGGCCAATAAACTCATCTTTTTGTTTAAGTAATCGTTCTATTTCAACGGTTCTCTCTTTGACTTTTTTCTCAAGATTTTTGTTTAATGATGAGAGCTCTTCCTTTGCAAGATTTAACTCACCATTTAGATTCCTAAGTTTATTTGCGTTACTTCGAAGTTTTTTTTCTGCATTTTTAATATCAGTTATATCAATTACTGTTGCAGCCAAGAAAGAAAGTTTCTTTTTTTCATCTTTTATCAACGTAGACGTCATCAACACAGGAAAAACTGTGCCATCTTTCCGTTTATGCCATATCTCTTCGGCAACAAAACTACCAGATCGCTTAATATAATCATTTAATTGTTCTATACGTTCAACTTGATTTTCGTTATAGAAGGTAGATAGATTTTTTCCAATAACTTCTTCCATTGAATATCCATGCATACGCACAAAAGATTCATTTGTATAGAAAATATTACCTTCAATATCATATGTTATAGAACCATAATCTGCCCTGTCGGTAATTGTCTTGAATTTCTTAAGATTCCGCTCCATTCGTTTTCTATCAGTAACGTCCATAAACGAAGCCATCATACAGATAGGGTTATTCTCTCCATCCTTAACCATGCTTGCTGATATCTGTACAATAAACAATGATCCATCTGCTCTCTTGGCAGTAAGTTCACCTACCCATCCGCCTTCATTTTTCAACGCATCCATTATTTCTATATACTGCTCTTTCATCTGCCATAAATCTACTGCAGGTTTTCCAAGAATTCTATTTTCAGAATCATATTCCCACATATTGAGAAGAGATGGATTCACATAAATAACCTCACCTTCTAGATTAACAAAGGCTATAGCATTAATAGACGACATTATGGCATTATCCTTGATTCTTAGATCCTGCTCCATCTTTTTCCTTTCAGTAATATCTTTGTCGACACCACGGTAGCCTGTGAACTTACCATCTTCATCAAACAACGGTACGCCATTGGTCAGGAGACAAACCTTTTCATCATTTTTAGTCAGATTCCAGTTCTCAAAATCCACAATCAGTTTCTCTTCAGAAATAATTTTTAAGAATTTTTTTCCAGCATGCTTTATCTCGTCTTCGGACATCAGGTCAAGAGGAGTTTTTCCAATAAGTTCTTCAGGATCATATCCAAGGATTTTCTTCACGTTTCCAGATGAAAAAGTGTATTTTCCATCTTTGTCAATTTCCCAAATCCAATCTGCCATATTGTAGGAGATATCCCTAAAGCGCTCTTCACTATTCTGTAGTGATTTCTCCATTTCTTCCTTTTCCTTGATAATTTTCTTAAGTCTCACTTCCTCCTCTTCAATTTCACGGATCTTTTTACTGCTACCTGCCATAATTCCTTCATAATCTGGAAATCCTCCATCGAGAAGTTCATCGAACTCCTTTACACCAGTTGGGGAATTATTGACGAGATTTTTAGGTTTATTCGCATGTTTCTCCGAGGATTGTTCAGATTTCTGTGTATTGGACTCGTTTTGCTTCAGCATTTGATCGATTTCCTGAACAATGCTTTGATATCGGTGAGATGAATAACCATGCAATTGGCTGTTTTTCGTAGATTTATTTGGCATTAGTTGCACCTCCCAAAATAAAATCTAATTCTGTTTGTCGGAAAACAAGGATTCTTTTCAAATATATTCTAAAAAGTTTTAACTGAATTTTTTTCACATGCAACGTATGTCCCATCCTTCACAATGATAAATAGCAAATGATTTCTTAATATATAATAGCTACGCAGAATTAGTGGCCTAGTATAAATTTGAGCAGAGACCTAGAATATAGAACTTGCTGATGATAACCTACATATAAACAAAAAGAATTTAATTGGCTTTTATAAATAATAATATTCTCTGATAATATCAACTAATCTTGCCACTTGATTTCTTCCCGTATCACCTCCAACTTCAGTATTGTATCTGTAAATAATGCAGGAAGTGTTTTCATTGAACCCATCTTATCATCGTAAATTAGAATAAAAGTATCATTAGTTATTCCAATAGCATCCCTTCTAATTGACTTTAAAAAACTATAAAAATTGTGTAACTCCTCATTAGAAGGCATAGAAAAATTAATAAATTGAGACAAGGAATCTAAAACAACAAGATTTGGATGAAATTTTTGAATACTCTCCATAATAAGTTCTTTCATATCATTTAAATTATCAGGAGGTTTTGTATATACACAATCGACAGTATCAATATGTTCAGTTATAAAATTAGACACACAGTCAACTACAAATAACTTCTTTGAATCTAACGGTTTTATATCTAATATTTTCTTCATATTGCTATAACTATTAACAAGAGAAATATATAAGATGGTTAATTTTTCCTCTCGCCTAATCTTGTTTAGAAAATCCACTATATCAGAAAAATCTACAGAATTATGAGTCAACAAAACTAAACCATGAATATTTTTAATTGTTTTTCTAATTTCTTTATGCATTTCCTTCCAGAAATTCACATGAACAATTTCTGTTTCTGCCACAACAATACCTCAATAAATATCTCTACTGATATTATTATTTTGAAATCAATCAACCGAATTATCCTTTATAGTAGTCATCAATTCATCAACATCGAAGGGTTTTGTAATATAATCCACGACATTCCCCATTTTAAATAATTTCTCTTTTTCTTCATCTGAGAAACGTACAACAGTAAGCAATATTATCTTTGGTTTGTTATATTTATCCTTTAATTCTTCAAGGATATCCTTTGTTGTTAATCCAGGCATCATAACATCAAGAGTAACAATATCTGGTTGAAAATTATCGTTTTTTTTCAGAAAATCAATTCCATCCTGCGCCATTTCAGTTTCATAACCTTCCTTGGTCATCATCAGATTGATCATTTCTCTTAAATCTTGCTCATCATCTACAATCATTATCCTATTCATTTTCTCTCACCCATTCCTCATTATTTATATATTCTCCCATTCTTAAATTATTTTCTTTCTCCTCGCTATCTGTTTCTACCATAAATACATCTACCTCTCTAAATCGACCTTCAACATCTTTGACTGATTTAACAGGTAAAGTAAATCCAAATGTACTACCTTTTCCCAGTTTGCTTTCTACCCATATACTACCACCATGAGCAAGGACAATACCGCGGGAAATCGCAAGACCAAGACCAGCACCGCCAAACGTTCGATCCATACTATAATCAACCTGATAAAATGTTTCAAAAATCTTTTTTTGTTTATCCCCAGGTATTCCTCTGCCGAAATCTTGGACCTCAAAAAGAACATTCTCCTCTTCTTTTTTAGCCCTAATGATAATAACCGTGCCATCTGGTGAGAATTTAATTGCATTGTTAACAATGTTGATAAGCACCTGCTTTATGCGTTCTTGATCAATAACCAATTCAGGCAACTTGTCTTCCATCTCTTCATCTATCTGGACATGCTTCAAATCTGCAGATAAACGCATTGTTTCTGCTACCTCACCAATCATCTTGTTTATATCTGTTATCTCAGTAATGAACTTCATTGTACCAGATTCTAATCTGGAGATATCTAGAATATCCCGAATGAGATTATCCAAACGATCAACATTTCGTAAAATAACCATAAGACCTCTTTTTTGCTCTTCAGTTACATCACCAAGAGTTTTTTTCAATAACATCTGTACATATCCTTTCATAGAACACATAGGTGTTCGTATCTCATGGGAAGTAATATTGAGAAAATTTGACTTTAATTTATCTAGCTTTTTAAGTTGAATATTCTGCTGTTCAATTCTCATCTGTGATTTTCTAAATTTTTCCTCTATTTTCTTACGCGCAGTAATATCAATAAACGAAGCCATCATACAAATGGGATTTTTCTCTTCATCCTTGACCGCATTTGCTGATAGCTGAGTATCAAACAATGCCCCATCGCTCTTCTCAGCAACAAGTTCTCCTACCCAGCCGCCTTTATTAAACGTAGCCTCCATTACCTCCATATAAAGTTCTTTTTTATGCCAAAATTTTACCGCGGATTTTCCCAGAATCTCCTTTTCGGAATCATACCCCCACATATTGAGAAATGATGGATTCACGTAAGTGACAGCACCAGTTGGATCAACAAATACTATGGCGTTGATTGATGATTCAATAGCACTATCCTTAATTTTCAGGCTCCATTCGACCTTTTTACGTTCATTAATCTCTTGTTTCAAAAGCTCGTTGGATTTTAAAATCTCAGCAGTTCGCTCCTTAACCCGTTGTTCCAACTTTTCATAAGCTATTTGCAGTTCCAACTCCATCATTTTACGCTGTGTAATATCTCTGATAACTCCAACAGAACCTATAACTCTCCCTTTATGGTTTTTTAAAACACTTAGCGATATATCAACATCAATTAGTTCGTTATTTTTCCGGACCATCTTGGTTTCCAAGTGGTGCTGCATACCTTTTTGCCGTACATTTTCTGACCGTATTCTCCTCCATTCCTCTGGCGGATAAAGCAACTCAACAGGTTTCATATACAGGTCGTCTTTATTCATACCTAGAAGGTCTTCTGTGTATTTATTCCATAAGATAATTCGTTCATTTTTATCAGTCAGAGTTATAGCAACAGCAGAATTTTCAAAGATAGTTTTGTATTTTTCTTCCAGACCATCTAGCTCACTATATCTTGTTTTTCTCCCCGTATCGCTTATAACATTAACCATATCATCTGAGACATTCTCCAGCGGTTTATCTAATATTTCTAATTCCTTATAACTACTCTGAAGTTTGCTATGGAGTTTACCAAGCCTTTCCTCATCTCTTAAAAATTTTACTATTTCAGGTTCACCTTCATTCACTTTATGTCCCCATCCAACTTTATTACGAATCTATATCATTTTATTTATCAATTTCTAACCCAAATATATTCTCATTTTTGGAATTATATTCAATATCTTTAGCAGATTTAATCGCCTTTTTCTAAAAGTTTTTTGTTGGTTTTCAACCATGTTAAGCAAATTTTAGTTCTAGAAAATGTAGGTTCACTCCAATTCTTTCAATTTCATAAAGATATTTAGTTCCGATGCGCTTTTTAAAATCCTCAATATATAAAGACGTTTTACTTCCAAGTTCCTTGCCTACCATCCTGATGACTTCCCGAATTGCTTTGCCAAGCTTGTACGATTCAACATTGTTTATCTCAGGCATAATACTGATAGCATTTGCACCTTCTGCATATCGTGATTTATCTATCTTAATATATCTTAAAATATCGTGTTTTTCTTCAAGTTTCCCAATCGCAGTATCTATGGTCACAACTGCAAAACCTTCGGAAGTGTTTTTACTTACTGTATCTATAAGTGCTTCCAACGTCTTTTTAACCAATACTTCATGTCCTTGCCGCATTAATACAAATTTTATGTGTTCTAGATTTACACCCATCCCTTCCAGGGCAAGATGTTTTTCCCCAATTTCCCTTTTAAGAGATTCTATAAACGATTCGCCATCCTTCCAATCAAATGATTCGCCTATGTCACATATAATTTTTTGAATTGCCTCAGCTACATCAATCGGATGTGCATTATTTATACCGGGCAAAGATCGAATAAGATAGAAACCCCCTGAAGTTGGTTCATCGCTTATTTCCACATGCTTTAAAAAATCATATTTTTTCCCTAGTTTTCTAATTGAATTAATCATAGTTTTTGTTTTTTGTGCTCCGGGAAATTTTTGATTTATTATATTATTTAACGCTCTTATCACAATCTCTACCATTTCAGAGTTTTTCATCTTGATTTCTTGCTTTTTATCGACAATAAATTGGAACTGCATAAGATTTAGATCTATGTTTTGTTCTTTCAGATTTAAATCGTAAATATCGTTAAGCGCTTCTTGAACTTCCTTTATAAAGAAGAAATTAGCTTTTTCTTTAACATATTTGACCGTCATTTCCATAATGTCTCTAACAGCATTGTAAAACTTAGCAGTGTCAACTAAGTCTATTTCGGAAGAAACATTAACGGCATCGATTCCTTCAGAATAAAATGTATTTTTTATCTCAACATATCTTAAAAAATCATATCTTGGCATAAGTTTGTTGAGTACAGTATCTAGTATTACCGTAGCAAAACCTTCAGAAGTTCTTCTGCCTATTTTACTAACAAGCGTCTGCAATATGTGTCGAATAACTTGGGAATTTTTTAAGTTGGACATTTTACTCTATCCAAAACATTATCTATTCTTTCTTTCAAATCATTTATTTCAAATGGTTTTTCAATAAAATCATTTGCTAATAACGTTCCAAACCCTTTGCTATATGGATCAGTCTTCGCGGTTAGAAAAACTACAGATATATCTCTCCACTCAGGAGTTTCTTTCAATTTCGTAAATACATCCCATCCATTCATTTCGGGCATCATAACATCCAGTAGAATCATATCTGGCATCTGACCCTTTTTCAATAATTCAAAACATTCATGTCCGCTTTCAGCACCTAGGACTATATACTCATCTGCAAAATATTCTAATCCACATTTGACAGAAAAGAGTATATCGGGATCGTCATCCACCACCATAATAGTTCTCGCCATGTTTTTTCCCTCTTTTGCTTATATATCCCAAAGACATTTAATTGTTTTTTGTTGTTTTTCACCATTTATTTTGATAATCTCTTTAAAAGACAATCACTCGACACACCAGATTTATGACAATGTTTTTATTGTACAAGCATATTTGCATATGCAAGTGGTGATGCAAGTGGATGGGGTAAAGTCAAAGACTTTAAGGACAGTTTTAATTATAGTTCTAATTTCCATACATAGCATTGGCCTTTTTTCTTTTAATCAAACTTGTGAAGCAGATGGTCCACCTACATTATATGTTGGGGAAGGCGAATTATATACGTCAATTCAAGATGCAATCGATAATTCTAGCGCAGGATACAGAATCGTGGTTTACAGCGGAACATATTCCGGAAACCTGACTATTGCACATAAACTTGATCTTTTTGGTGAGGATAAAAGCAACACAAAAATCGTTGGAAATGGCAATGTCGATGTAATCAAAATTTATGCTGCAAACGTAAATATTAGTCACTTTACGATAGAAAATAGTGGAAGTACTAACAACAATGCAATAATTAAAGCGGAGAGTGGAAATTCAATTATAACAGACAATAGAATATCAAATGGGTACCACGGTATCCTCATTAACAACTCGAATGGTCATCTTATTTATGATAATGAAATAACGAATAATAACGGTGACGGTGTTAGACTTATTACTTCTAGCCTAAACGACAATATTAGCTATAATACAATTACTGGAAATCACAATGGTATCTACCTATATATATCGCAATCCAACAATATTTATGAAAATAAAATTCAAAGTAATGAAGGGCACGGGATTTTCTTAAACAAAACATGTCATGATGCGAGAATTAAGAGGAATAATGTATCCAACAATAATCAAAACGGCATATATCTTAACGACTACAGTAACTCATCAATAATCTCGAATAACGAAATATATAGTAATAAAGAGTCTGGGATAGTTTTGGAAAATTGCAGTGTGACAACAATTAGCAATGCAAATACGGTCAATGGGAATACAAATTATGGCATTATGATAGTTGGTTCTAATAATAATGTATATAATAATATTATTTCATATAACAAGAAAGACGGGGTATATCTAACTGCTGACGATAACACTACAATATTCTCAAATAATGCAATTAGCCACAACACATTAGCAGGTATAAGATTATATAATTCAACTGATGGTCGCATCTATGGTAATGAAATATATAACAACGGCCAATATGGAGCTTACCTAGATTTTTTTACAAAAGGAAATAGAATTTGGAATAATTATTTCCATGATAACACTCAAAATGCAGTGGATAAAAGCATAAATCTCAACACATGGCAGTTTACACAAAGTGGACCAAACATAGTTGGAGGACCCGATATTTCGGGTAACTATTGGGATGATTTTGATGAATCGATCGAGGAAGCCTACGACAATAATAATGATGGATTTGCTGACAGCGCTTACGCAATATATGGATCCAATAAAGATAATGGACCATTACTTGACGTTACCCCACCTAGCATAGACACACCTCAAGTTTCTCCTAGCTCGCAATCAATTGGAGATTACACAAACATATCTGTAATCGTTACAGACAATACAGAAGTCAGAAATGTGTATCTTGTTGTTACTGACCCAAACGAACAAACAAGCAATTTTTCAATTACTCAAAATAAAACTGGAAATACATATTTCTGTAACAAACAGTTTCTATCTGTTGGGAACTACAGCTTCAGAATAACTGCAAAAGATCCTAGAAATTGGGCTAACTCGAGTAATGTTACATTTTATATGCATGAAGGGGAACCACCAATAATAGTGGATAACACCCTAACAACCGGTTCCCCATATAGTAGTTTTACATTCAATACAACAGTCACCAGCAGTGAAACCAGTGTATCAAACGTAGAAGTATATGTAATTTGGAATCACACTGGCGAATGGAAAAACCAATCATTGAATGATATTACTGGAAATTATTTTGAGCGAACTGTATCTTTAAATAAAAGTATTGATGATCTCAGATATCATTTCTATGCCAGAGACACATGGGGCAATGCTGTTACAGGTGAAAACAAAACAGTAACAATAACTGATACCCAAACCCCATCAATAAAAATCGAAAGATATGGCTCCTCTTTTGAAGATTTTCCAAATAGCCATACATTTGGAGTAACAGTTACAGATGATTCAGCGGTTTCAGATGTATACATAGAATATTGGTATAATGGCAGCAATAATATGAAAAGTGATATGGATTACATGGGAAACAACTACTATAAAAAAGTAATTTTTTCTGAGGTTGCTCTTGACAATATTTATTGTGTTATCTATGCAAATGATACATCCGGCAATTCAAACAATACTAAGAATCCAACTGCCATTTCTGGTGGACCATATTCTGGTTCTGTATTAACAGAAATAACATTCAATGGAACTGATAGTTTCGATCTCGATGGTGAAATAACAAATTACCTTTGGAATTTTGGAGATGGAACCACTGGAAACATTTCTGCCCCTACACACACTTATTATTCAAACGGGAATTACGTGATAACACTAACAGTCACTGACAATGATGATAGAACCCACACGAGTACCACTCAAGCCAGCATAATTAATTTTACCAAAATAGAAACATCAGATTACACAATTAATAGTGTATCCAGTACGTATAACCTAAATCTCACCAAGAAATTTTATGGTTATGATACAGACGGTGATGGAGTAGTAGATACATTTTTTGATCCAAATGACAAATTGACTTCAGTACATAACTGTCATGTAAACATTAGTGGAATCATTTCATTTCTGTTATCTGTGGATGACGATGAAATACCAGAATGTTTATGGAACACATTCAGTGATGAAATCACCCCTGTATCTTATTTTAAAATACAAGTTGACGATGATGATATCGTAGAGGATGACGAAAACGAACAAGCTACTATGACCATCATAGTTGACAAGGCAAACTGGATATATATCGAGGTAAATGATAAATATCCTGATTCACCTTTAACAGTTGAAAGAGGAGATGGGGACATCATTTATTCAGATATGATTTGGCGAAAAAACGGTAAAATATACGTACTCGATGATCCCGATACAAAATATCGCTTCTTTTTTGAAAATATCTTCCCCGAACTAGAAAACCCCATTTTCTCCCCAGTAGACGGCGGTCTAATTAATGAAAATAGTACAACAATAACTATATCATATAATACCCAAGTTACAATCGTATACGCTGCATTTGGATCTTCACAAATAGAATCAAATCTAGTTACAACAGACAATAAAGTATTTACCTACACCCCTCTACCATATTTGGACGATGGAGTATATACACTCGAAATTGATGCCCAAGCTTTACACGGCAATGACTATGTCTCTTCAAGCACCACTTACATATATTTTGCCTATGCCGAGCCACCTCAGGAGAGCTTTATCGAAAAGAATTGGATGTGGATAGCATTAGGTGTAACAATTACAATCTTAGTAACAGCATTTTTTGCATTTAAGTATAAACTAGTAATAATTGATGATTTTATCTATATAAAAAACAAAAAGATACTGCCATTCTTTAGAACAATAATATTCGGCCCAGTGAGCGTTAATGTAGATAGTGATAATATAAGCAAAGCAGAATTCTATATAGATGGAAAGTTAAAAGATGCGTTGACAAATCCACCATATCTATGGAAATGGAACGAAAAAGCCTATCTAAAACACACACTTGAAACAAAGATCTATGACAAAGAGGGAAATGACACTTCAAGTGGTGAAATGATGTTTTATATATTTAATCCATTCAAATCAAGATAAACAGTTGCATGGCAGAGTTACTTCATTCCCAATTATCTATCCATATGTTCTAACATAGCCCATTACATTTATCGTATTGCACTCTATCTCAATCATCTTTTGGGGAGAACACCTTTGATTTTACCTAATAAGATTGATACCTTTGAACCACCCGACTCTCCTGATTGTTTCGGCTTAATTCGCGAAAATAGATCTTTGATCTTCCCTTTTATACCTGGCTCCTCCGCCTCTTTGGCACCAGATTTTTCAGTAGTACCCTTTCCAAATGGCAGAATTCGCCTATGCCCTCCCTTAGATTTAGGTTTTTTGATGTTATATCCCATAAGCCTGCCTTGGTCATCAATCCTTAATGTAAATGTAGTATTACCTGACCTAAGTCCAACTTCAGAACTCACGAGTTGATTTTGCAATTCAGTTAATTCTGGAGTATTAATTCCACTGGGATTTACTTTTATACGTTTCAAAAAATTCCCAATTTTTGGCCATTTGACATCTTTCCCCCAGTGTATTTCAATTGGAAAACGAATTTTACGTTTTTTATCTTTTCTTTCATCGGGATGAGTTATTTCTTTTAATTCAGATGTAGTTTGATTCGCAGAAATGTGAGGTTTGCCCGTTAATTCTCCAGTTGCTTCAGTTTGTTCAAGTTCTTGGTTTACAATCTCTTTTCCAATATGGTTCTCGGGCGTTACTTCCAAATACTTAAATTTATCTTCAATTGATTCAATTTCTTTTATTAACTCTAATATCTCATCATGTGTTTTTAACCCTGAGGAATCTTCTTGATTCAATTGCCCCAATTCCACTATTTCTCTCACCATCGCATGTCGATTGTTGAAACAAGATAACAGATTTTTAATAAATAAAGTATGCGTACCGGAAAATAGGCGTTTAATTAAAAAAGATTAATATTCATGTGACGCATTCCCATGACCACTCAACGTAGAAAAACAAAGTAGCCATAAAATAAGGCACTTGGGGTGAGGGAGAAATATTATGATAAGCGAAGAAATTTTAAAAATGCAAACAAAGTTAAATCAAATACTGGAGGAATTTGAAAGCAAAAATCTGGATTTAAAGAGGAAAGAAGAAAACATAACACAACTACAAAAAGAATTGGAAGATAAAAACAGAGGTCTAGAACTTATTGACAACGATTTATACAATAAGCGAGAGGAGATGCAGCAATTACAAAAAAGCACTGAAAATAGATTTAGAAAAATGGATGCATGGGAACAAGAATTAAACAAGAGGGAAGAGCAGATACAGACGAAACTGCAACAAATCAAACAGGAATTTAAAAACGGACATAGCGAAAGGATACCATCACAAAACGAATTGGAAAATATACGTCAAGTACTTGAATCAAAAAATGAAGAAATAGAGATACTGCAAAGAGAAATAGAGGAAACAGATAGAGAAGCAAGAGCGGGTAGGGCAGCTTTAAACTGGTTAAAAAAAGATTTAGAGAGGAAAAATGAAGGAGTTACGACATTAGGCAACGATTTGGAAAAAAGAAATCTTGAAATAAACGAGATGAAAAAACAATTAGCAAATAATCAAACAACACTCACAGATAAAAATAAGATGATTGATCAATTACAAACAGAATTTGAACAAATGAAAAGCGAGTTACTGGAAAAAGGTGAAGAATTAAGACAGGTGAAAACAGGACAAAGAGAACTAGAAATCAAAAGCGAGATCCAGAGGTTATTAGGTGAAAACTTACAAGAAAAAATTAGGAGTTTTAACGAGATTTCTAAAGGATCAAATATCGTCGATGACAATATAAAGACAGAAAAATTTGATGATGAAGAATAATAGCATATTGAAATTAGTGCTATTGCAGATTAACCAATTTTTTCATTGGAAGTGGTGCATCAAGTGTTATCGTCTTCTTTATTCCAGCTGATGGGAAGAGCGTCACATCAATAGTTTCTCCTTTTAACATAGAGAATTCTTCTGAAAGATTGATTAGCATGTAGGCCATATCTGTATTATCATTTATAACATCATAGTCCACTACTGATCTATCTTTATCATGTATAACAACAAACCCAAAATTGCTATCTGTGATATTGTTCCACACCGGATGTTCGAAAAGAGAGTTTGACTCAATGAATTCCGCATTTCCGCTATAACCAAGCATTTTTACGGTGTTTCCATCACATAGTTTTATTGTTAGTTCAGACATATCTATCTCTTGCGATATTAGTGGTTTAATTAATATTACTACTTTTTCTATTCTTTGTTCCCCACCTGTAGAATAATATTTACCCATCACATCTTTTATTTGTAAATACGTGGAAATTTCATCAAGGACATCGTCCAGTATTTCTTCCATATTTTCTTCTGATGTTTCCGTGGTTCCACCTGTTATGATCGACGCTATTGTAATCGATATCAGTATGAAACTAATGAGTAATATCGCAGCGGATATACCTATGCCTCCCCGATTATTCATTTCATCACTTTTGTATCCAGTAGTATTTTTGGGGGAAGATAATATATAAATCTTATTATACAATTAATACCATTATATGCGAAAAAAGAGGTGGCGCAGCACGGTCTAAAATACTTTTCACCAATGAATAAATCATCCCCTTAGTATAAAACATGTAAAAATGTCAAATTGTGATTTTTTTGTTTGTATGATTCTGACTCTTTGATGATTTTTGCAGTTTGTTTCTCTACCAGCGAAGCTTTATATAGTGTTACTTGAGAACAGTAAGCATGAAAATAGATACCATGCCTAAAACTGGCGTGGAAATGTATGGAAAAAAATGGTGGTGAAAAAAATGGCAAAAAAGTATATGGAAATGTTGAAGGGATCATACTGTAAAATCGTCACCAGGGAACCAGGTGAAGATAGAGCCAGCGTGATTACTGGCACCCTTAAGGACATAGACTATAAAGATGGTTTTGTAATAGTCGACTCCGAACAAGGATTAGGATGTCTAAGTATAAACACCATAGTTGCAATCAAACCAAAATCTAAAGAGAATTATGGAAAGCACAAAAAATCTCTTAAAAATCTTAAAAAAGATGATATAGGCATGGTTGGAATTGGGACACTTATCGTGTTCATTGCCATGGTTTTAATTGCTGCAGTTGCAGCAAGCGTGTTAATCAATACCAGTGAAACATTGCAATCAAGAGCTAAAACTGTAGGAACAGCAACCATTCGAGAAGTCTCAGCAGGGGTAGCCATAGAGTCAATAACAGGATATACGAATGTAAATAAAACAAAAATTGAATATCTCGCACTCACCGTACGACCTCGAGCGGGATCAAAGGATATTGGCCTTAGCTTATGTACCTTGTCTGCTCTATTTGACAATCTATCGATTCTCACATTAGATGAATCAATCATACAAAATGTAAATGTAGACAACAAAAGTGTATTCAATACGCCGGTAGTATCAGGATCAAGTTATACCATATTGGATAATACAACCAGCACCACATTTGGTGTCATTGCAATCCATGATCCGGATTCGTCAGTCACGGGTACTTCAGGTATGAACAGCGGAGATCGAATAATCATCATCGTAAATCTTAGTGCTATCATCCCTGGTCAAGGAGGATTGTTGCCAAGACAATCTATATCAGGTACACTGACACCGGAAATAGGGATAAAAGCGCAATACGATACGACCGCACCCGCAGTGTTCTCAAAGAGAATTGTAAATCTCTCGTAAAAGAGACTGTGAAATCTCCCCTTTGCTATGTAAATAGGTTTTTTTAGCCTATTTGCATCCTCATGGGCGGCCTAATGGATCATGAGGGTTTCTTTTTTTATTTATTTTCCAGTTCTTTAATAATTGCAATCTCAGCTTTCTTGCCATCATAAGTAGTCGGTTTGATACTCACGTCTACCAGTATCTTGCCGTTATCTTTTGTCGAAAAAACAGTCCCATAGGTATAACTATCGCATCCTTTTAATCTATTTAAATAATATTTCTCAAGACCTGCAAGTCCTTCGGGGGCAATAAAATCAAACAAACTTTTATTCATAATCTCATCAGTTTCAAAACCAATCAACTCTGCAAAAGAATCGTTGATCTGTTTCAAAATACCTCTTTGAATAATTGCGGCACATTGAGCAGTTTTATCAAGAACATTATGATGTTCTATTGTTTCAATATCTGAGCCGCTAACATCAGAAGAAATCTCACCGTCTACTTCAGAAGCCGACTCATTGTAGATTCCTCTAGCCAGGGAGGAAGTAACACGCTCATTAAGCATTTTCTCTTGTTCTACTACCTCCATCCGTCTCCTCTCAATCTCGTCTTCCAATAATTCAAGTTTCTCTCTCCATTTACAAAACTCACTCCTGCTATCGACAAGATTCCTTTTATCATCAACTATCTGAGATTCAAGATCATCCAACAAATTCTTACGTTCATCCAACTCATACATCATTCTCTCAAATTCTTCCTTTTTTCTGCTCCCCCCAATGCAATCAAACAAAAAATGTGTTCCCCTGTTAAACAAAATTGCAGTTTTTTTCACCCTGGGATTGTATGTTTTATCTCGTTTTTGTTGTTTCGTTTTCTCATTGACCAAGCGAGTTTGTAGTATAGATAAATTTTTTCCTAACTTTTTATTTTCCTTTTCTAGCTCCGCATTTATCATTTCCAATTTTTTAATCGTTTTTTTAACATCATTGTAATCCTTCAATGGTTCTTTATGCTCCTCCGTCAACTTTTCCGTTTCAACTTTTACCTTTTTACTGCGAATATCTTTTTTCAAATTTTTTTGCTTTTTTGCTTTTTTTGAAAGAATTTTTGTTTTCACATCACCGTGAAAATCTTTTGACCGAGTGTGACCGTCTTTTTTAAGTACCACTTTTTTATTTCCAAACTTACATAATACTCTACTACTATTCTTGTCTTTCTTAGCAAGGTGCTCCCCACCTGCTTTATTAGCTACTTGTTTTTCTACGTGCTCACTCGAAAACCCATTAACGTTATCCTTTTGAGGAACCAATTTACCTATAAGACCAATACTTTCAAACAAACCTGCAGCATTATTAGTAGGAAACCCACTCCATGATACCATAATCTCTCGCCCATGCTGTGTTAATATAGGAAGTTCAAGGTCATTTAGAGGTTTATGCTGTCGTGCGTAATCAAAAATTTTTTCCCATTGATTAGAATAGCGTTCTGGTATCAAAAAATCAAAAAACTGTCTGTTTAATACCTCTTTTTTGCTAATACCCAATATCCGTTCACATTCCTTGTTAAATCGAAGGATTTTTCCATTTTGATCAACATTCAGCACTAAAATACTTTCACGGCTGCGTGAATTTTTGTTTTCCCTTACATCTAACCTTTCAGTAGGTTTAACCATCTTCCCTCTTAGCAAAATAATCATATGCTGAAATCTTTGAATTTACTATGTTTCTCTATTCTCTAACTACTTTAAAACTTTTTGTTTTACAAAATAAGGCGATATAATTTTTCAATTTTTATTTGAATTTTAGCCCTTAATGACACAAACAGTGTGAGTTTTATTCTCTACTTAACTCTGACCGGAAAAAACGTATGTCACATAGAAGTAAAATTATAAATACCAGATAGTTATTGTATATAAATTAGTCTATATACGTGCTATATAGGAAGGGGTATGGATGAAATTGAGGATGGGTAAAGGTGAAGATGAATCAGCGGAGCAGCCAACTGGAGAACAGGCAAACTCCAATGATAAGGAAAATCTTGACAAAACCGAATCTGAGGTAAACGGAGAGGAAACCCCTCAATCTGCAACCGAATCAACTCCAAAAGATGAGGGGAAAAAATCTGGAGATACAAAAGCAGATGTAGATAGTATAAGAAAAGTTATCAAACTTGGATCATCTGAGGAAACAGCAGTTGAAACAGAAAAATCTGAGACATCAGATGAAAAAATAGAGGAGGCACCAAAAGAGAATGCTGCGCCAAGTCCAACAACGGATGGAGCCACTGGACAGGATTCGGCGGTACTCCGAAGCATAAAAGATTTTGATTTTCAAATCAAAAAAAATCAGGATGGGGTAACCAATTTAAATGAAAAGTTGGACGCTGTAACAAGGGATCTTGATGATCTTGTTAGTTTGTATGAGATTGTATCAGAACAAATGAATCCTTTTGTTGGCCTTTCAAAAGTCACAAAAAAGAGAATCGACGCTCTGGAGAATTTCACTCGAGAAGTTGAGACTTTAAAGACAAGAATAGGAGAATTGGAATCTTTCGCTGAGCGAGCGGGTGTAAATTTAGGGGGGAATCGAGAACAAACGTCTATGTTAGCCGATGAGGAACATAGTAAGAACGTCCCAGAAAAACTAATTGAAAGTGACATAGATTTAGACAATATAGTAGAGGAATCTCTAAACGCGCTAACGGCAGATGAGAAGGTTGATTTAATAATAGACGAGTTCATAGAAAGTTTAAATTAAAATTAGGTGGGAAATATGGAAGAGAGTTTGGAAGATAGCAAAAACAAAGTTTCAGAAGAATTTGAGCTTAAAAGTGAGCTATCTGCCCTAGTTGCCAAAAATGTGATTCCTAAGAGAGTCGCAGAGAAATTGGAACAGAAATTAAAAGAGAGTCGGGTAAAAATCAGTAAAGCGGAACTTGATCTACTTGCGAGTAAAATAAGAGAAGTGATGCACACCTATGTTAAATTTGGTCAATACGGCGACAAGAATAAAATGCCAGATGTAGGACAACTTTCGGGTAAAAAGACAGAACCGAGTGCAGATATGAAAAAGCTTGTTGACTCCGTAAAAGAACTACAGGAGAGAATCACCAACGTAGAGAAGGACGCGATAGGTAAGGGTGATGAACCCACATATAGTAACATTACTACAAAGGAAAATGAGATGCAGTTTGGGATGAATGGAGAAAAAATACCATCAACCAAGATTGTTACAACAGAAGATATTAAAGTTCCTGAGAAAATCAAAGTGCACATCCAAAGAGATATGGATCCATTAACAGAAGTTCCTAATGACCCAGAGGGTGTTGTAGTTTTGATGAAATGGCTTCAATTTCTTATTGATAAGTGCAAGAGACCTTATCTTTCAGAAATATTAGATTACTATGTTGATATTGGGTGGATTTCTGAAGATGCGAAAATTAGCTTAATTGATTATTCCAGCGGCATAACTGAAGAAGGAAAGAATGAAGAAACCGCTAAGAAAGGTACATCTGATTTACCGGCGAGAGATCACATTCAATCATTGCTTTTCATACAGAAACTCAGGGGAAAGCAATTTGACAAACATTTCTTAGACAGAATAGATGGAGACATCTCCAGAATGATGAAAAAGTTGGATAATTATCATTTGAAATAAAAACATTTATTGCGAATTTAGAGCCATAAATTGATCCATGTTAAAACAAATAGAGGGGAATTGAAGTGCTTTCGTACTATTTGGAGGTAGTGTAGGGATGGGGCTCTCATTAGCAGCTGCTGCCGCTATCATAGGCGTTTCAACATTGGTAGCCATAGGGACTCTGACTGGGAATCTCCTACCTACAACAACCGATATTTATGATTCTTACAAAGAAATGAAGAATAGATATGTTGATCAGATTCAAACCGATATAATCATTAGTGGAGTCACCAACTCCAGCAGTGGAGCAAACTATGATATTAACATCACAGTGGAAAACACGGGCAGCACTAACTTAGAAACCCGTCATTTCAACATTTTGATAAATGGAGAAAGTCAAGAATTTAACTGCTCAAGTTCGTATTTATTTCCCGAAGAGGAGATATATTTCAATGTCACTGGCATAAGTAGTGGAAGCAAAAAATTGAAAGTTGTTACAAATAATGGCATATCAGATTACTATGAATATGTAATTCAATAGGTTGAGAAATATAAAAGAGTGATGAAAAGTGGGATTTAGTTTAACGGGAACGCATGCAATATTCTTTATCGCATCTGTAATTGTAGCTGGCGCTGTTTCAGGCGTTTTTATGGCTGTAACAACAGATATCAGTACAAGTCTTTCAGATAGGGGAAATAGATTGCAAGAACAATTGGATACAGAATTTAAGATTATTAGTGATTCTAGTAACATTCCAATTTCGGGTAGTGACTACATATTTTACCTAAAAAATACTGGTGGAAAAGTAATTGTAACAACAAATGAAACATTTCAAATATTTGTAGATGGAGATATTGTTGCTACTGCGAATTATAATTTTTCAGATAATTCTATACAAGTTGAAGAGGTTACTAAAATATATGTTGCTACTAGCGAGATATCATCAGGAGATCACAAATTGAGAATTGTTGGACCTCAGGCTATCGAGGATGAATTTGCATTTGAAATTTAAAAAAAAGGATGGGATAAAATCGTATGTCTTCTAAATCTATAATATTGGAACGAAAAGGGGAAAAAGATGGTTTTGCTCAAAGATTTGGAAAGGCTATACCAGATGGATCTCTGGTATTTATAGAAGGAAAAGAGGGAGCTGGAAAAAGTATTTTTTGTCAGAGATTTTGCTGCAGTTTTTTGGTGAATGGACATACTTGCTCCTACATTTCTACACAATATACAATTAAAAGTTTTCTTAGACAGACGGCCTCCGTTGGGTACAATGCTAGGAACCATTTAATGAGAGGTAAGCTTTTTTTTATTTCTACTGAAGTGATGTTAGCAGAAACCCTACCTAAAGAAACGTTCCTTGAGGGTTTGACGACAACAAAAAGACTTTTTGACCCTGAAATAATAGTCATTGATTCGCTTTCTACTCTTTTGAACAAAAGTCTAAACACGGACAATTTAGCTGATCTCACCAGTTTTTTTAATCGTTTAACAGGTTCGGGTAAGATAATAATTGTGACGGGTAATCCCAACGAGTGGCCGGCAGAAATTCATAATGCGTTTAAAATGATTTGTGATATTAATTTTAAGGTTACTCGTGAATCTATGCCAGGGATTGGTATAGTTCATAACATTTATCTTGAAAAGTTTAACGGTGCGCGTCATAGGTTTGAACCTTTGACTACGTTTTCTGTCAAACCTGGTACGGGGCTTGCAATTGAAACAAGTGGCGTGGCATTCTAAAAAAGAAAGGTCAGAAATATGTCAAGGATGGGGAAAAGTGAGGAAAAAGAACTGTTGCAAAATAATCCTCATCTTCAGAAATATCTTGAGAGCATTCAGAAGAAAATGGACAGACCAATTTTTTACAGTAAGTTAACTGGGGACGTCAAAGGGGAGAAATATCCTAATGTAATCTATCTTACAAAAGAAGTTGTTTTTATACACATCTATCGAACCGAAGACATGGACAATATATTATATCATGCTATTGAGCCCATATTAAACGAAGCGGAGGAGAAGAAACGCGATGAGCTCCTTGAGCTCATGTATGAAAGAGCCCATCTTAGAATAAATATTAAAACCCAAAATGAACTGAGAAAAGCCATCGAAGAGGTTTTAGATGAAATTACTATCGTAGACGAAAAATCCGATGGTAAATTAGGAAAATCAAAGGGGGGAAAGGTAAGAGTTACTTCCATCGAAAAAGCAAATATTAAATATGATATTACCAAGAATATTGTCGGTGGTGGCCCTCTTGAGCCTTTTATGAGAGACCCCAATATTGAAGATATCCATATCATAACTGGGCAAAATGTTCATCTTATCCATAAGACTTTTGATATGGTGGAAACAAATATAGATATCGATAAAAAATGGGCTTCTACATTTTCCCAAGATTTCGCCGAGAAGATTGGTAGTCCAGTGAGTGATGGACAACCTATTGCTGACGGTACATTACCTGATGGAAGCAGAGTTAACATCATACATAGCAAGGATGTAAGCCTAAAAGGACCTACAATGACTGTCAGAAAATTTAGTGAAACACCCATTAGTATAACACAGATTGTGAATTGGGGAACACTTAGCTCTGGAGTCGCTGCATATCTATGGCTTTGTCTACAGTATGGTAGAAGTATATTTGTTTGTGGTGAAACAGCATCAGGTAAAACAACTACGGCAAATGCAATGTTTGTTTTTATTCCACCTGAAAAAAAAATCTATTCTGTCGAAAATACGCCTGAGGTACAGGTGCCTCATGCTGTATGGCAACAGCTACTTACAAGATCAACGGGACCTAAAGAGGGGCATGTCGATGAAGGAGATCTTTTAAGAGCGGGGCTTAGATCCAGACCAGATTATATTATTCCGGGAGAGACTAGAGGGATAGAAGGAAGAGTCGTATTTCAAGCCATGCAAACAGGACATCCAGTTGTAACAACGTTTCATGCAGGATCTGTCACAAAAGTAATACAGCGTTTTACTGGACATCCCATCAACATACCTAAGACGTTTATGGATAATCTAGACGTTGTACTAATACAGATGGCTGTAGAACGAAAGGGAAAAAGATTAAGACGAGTTCTATCCATAGATGAGATAGAGGGATATAATAAAGAGGTAGATGGCATAATGTCCCGTACAGCATTTCAATGGAATGCCACCGATGATACTCATATATTCAAGGCAAATAGAAACAGTTTTACTTTGGAGCAGAGGATAGCAAAAATGGCGGGATTTGAAGATCCGACTATGATTTATGCTGAATTTGACCGGCGAAAACATATTATTGAACGAATGGTAGAGGAAAAAATATTTGATTATTACGAGGTTGTTCAATTTATTTGGACGTATTATCGAGAGGGGGAAAAAGGATTGCCCATATCGATATAGAGAATTGGAGAAAAATAGATCGTGGTGATGTAATTAAGGAAAGGGGGAACATACTGACGCATAAAATGAATTGTAAGTTAGAACGAAAAGATGCAATCGATATATACGTCAGGAGATAGAATATGGAAAAAATGGAAGAGGGTAAAGTAGAACAGCTCCTTAAAAAACACCCACACCTGCAAAAATATGTTGAGAATGTAAAAAAGAAAATGGGTGAACCTGCATTTTATTCGACGTTACCCATGGATCTGAAAGAAGAGACTGAGCCTAATTTAGTATATTCTACCCGCGGCTCTGTTTTTATACACATATATAAAACAAGAAGCATGGAAGAGATAGAATACCATGCCATCGAACCGGTGTTGGATGAAGTGGAAAAGGAAAAACACGACAGGTTACTAAAATTGATAATAAAAAAGGCACCTGAGAAGAAGAGTGTCATAGATGATAATGAACTAAAAGAAATCCTCAAAGAACTTATAGATGAGATTATTGAGATCGATGAAGGAGCAGGTGATATAAAACCTGAAAAGAAAGGGAAAAAAGGAAAAATTGGTAAGAAAGACAAGGTTAAAGCTACTACCATCCAGAAAAACAACATCGAATATTTTTTAATTAAAAACATGATAGGCGGTGGCCCCATTGAATGTTTCATGAGAGATCCGTATCTAGAGGATATCCACATTGTAGCCGGAGAGAAAATTCATCTTATCCATAAGATTTTTAAGATGATTAAAACCAATGTTGAAATCAATAAGGACGATGCGCCTCTATTTACACGAAAATTGAGCGAAAAAATGGGTGTCCCTGTAAGTGAAGGGCGACCCATTGTCGATGGAGTATTGCCAGACGGAAGCAGAGGGAATATTATCTACAGTTCTGCTATTAGTAAAAAAGGACCAAGCATGACCATTAGACGTTTTAATGAAACTCCCATCAGTGTAGCACAGCTTATAAAATGGGGAACTCTCAGTTCTGGAATTGCTGCATATCTATGGATTTGTTTACAATATGGCCGTAGTTTTTTCCTCTGTGGAGGGACAGCATGTGGTAAAACAGCTACAATGAATGCGTTAATTCCTTTTATACCTCCTGAAAAGAAAATTTATACTACTGAAGGAACTCCTGAGTTACAGGTGCCGCATACTGTGTGGCAACAGTTACTTACAAAGACAAGTGGGCCAAAGGAAGGACAAGTGGACATGTTTGATCTTCTAAGGGCTGCATTAAGGTCTAGACCGGATTATATCATACCTGGGGAAGTTAGAGGTGCAGAGGGGAACATCGTGTTCCAGGCTATGCAGACAGGACACCCATGTATGACAACATTTCACGCAGGTAATGTCACAAAGGTTATACAGAGATTTACTGGAGACCCGATTAATGTACCAAAAACATTTATGGACAACCTTGACTTTGTGGTGATACAGCTACTTACAGAGCGAAATGGAAAATCAATGCGAAGAGTCGTCTCCATAGATGAGATTGAGGGATATAACAGGGCAGTAGATGGTATAATGTCAAGAACTGCTTTTGAATGGAATGCCATAGATGACGAACATATTTTCAAGGCAAACAGAAACAGTTTTATTTTAGAGGAGAAGATAGCACGTAATGCCGGGTATTCAGATCCAGCTGAGATTTATGACGAATATGATCTTAGAAAACACATCCTTGAAAGAATGGTTGAAGAGAACATAATGGATTATTATGAAGTAGTTAAGTTTATTTGGGCGTATTATCGAAAAGGCGAGAAAGGATTACCTATAACGATATAGTGAGAAGAGTATGGCAGAGAAAAAGAAAAAATCTAAGAAAAATTCCCAAAAAAAAGATAAAGAGAAAAAACAAGATTTTATTAAACAACTTAAAATTGCCTACAGGACTCTTGAAGATCCTAAGAAATTTTACAAGACAATCCTACTTCCATTGATTGTAGTAGGAGTACTAATTTTTTTAATGCCTTTTATCCTAGAAATAGCTGTTCCAGTACCTTTGAACTTTAATCTCATTACATTTATCGTTGGCGGAATAGTTCCAATATTTCTGGGAATTTTTTATCCATTTATAAGTTGGAAAAACAAGGAAGCAGATATCAATGGGAAAATGCATTTTTTTATAACTCATCTTCGAGTCTTAGCCATCTCAGATCTTTCCTTAAGAGACATAATTAACATGCTTGGTGGCAAACCAGTGTACGGTAGTTTGGGAGAGGAAATGAAAAAAATTAGTGCCCTTTCTACACAATGGCGTGTTCCTCTTGCCAAAAGTTTCCAATTTATATCAGCCAGAACACCAAGCAAAATACTCAAGGATTTTTTAGATCGTTTTTCACAGAGTCTCAACAGTGGTGTGGAGCACAGAGAATTTATAGAAACAGAGCAAAAAGCTGTTCTACAAGAATACAAGACAATGTACGAGACAAGCAATGAAAACATAACGATTTTAAATGAAGTATATGTAAGCTTGCTTATCGCTATTATTTTTGTGATGTCTCTTGGAATAGTTTTACCTTTCGTAATGGGTGCAGAGAGCATGAGCACATTTGTTTATCTTTCATCGTTTTTGCTCATAATATCTGAAGGGATGCTGCTTTACCTCCTAAAATCCATGATTCCTCCAGATGAAATATGGCATCTGACTGGTGAAAAGGGCGAATTGGAGGAATCTCTTGGCAAGACGTTCAAATCATCTGTTTTAATGTGTATATTACTTGGATCCATCCTATTTTTTGCAAAATATGGGTTATCTGTCCCCCTCTTGGACATGGTTCCATTTGAAATCATTTTTGCTATATCAGTTACTCCTTTAATTATCACTGGGATCAAAGTATTCACTGAGGAGGGGGACATTTCGAGAAAAGAGATGAATTTCTTAGGGTTTTTACCATCTCTTGGCTCTATTTCCACGATGAGGGGGGGAAAGATAAACGAATCAGTATACTACCTAAGTGAAAAGGATTATGGAGTTTTATCAAGACACATTAGAAATCTTTACAGGAGATTGAGAACAAGGATCAACGATGATGATTCATGGGAATGGTTTGGCGTGGATACCGGTAGTAACTATATTCAAAGATCAAGTGAAATGTTTAGAGAGGCCACATATGCAGCGGCAAATCCACGTAAGGCTTCAAGAATGATAGCCGAGAATATCAGGAAAATTAGGGACTTGCGTATTAAAAAAATGGCGATTGTAAATACTTCTACTGCGCTTTTTGCTGGCGTTACTTTTGGCATATCTTTTGCCGTTTATGTTTCGCTTGTTATAAGTGAGCATTTGAATAATATAATGATGGGGATTGGTGATCCTTTCACGGGTATAGGGGAGATAGATGTGGGTTCACTACTCATAACTGTCCCCCCTGAGACATACACAAATCTTTCTATTATAATATTTACCGTCTTTGTAATACACTCATTTATAATAGCGTTTACTATTAAAACATTGAGAGGCAGCCACAAGTTGATTGTATTACTTTATTTTGTTCCATTTGTGTGGATTGTAGCTGTCACTTGTGCAGTAGTAGAGATGGGATTAAGTGGATATCTAGTAGTATAACAGCAATCTCGCAATCATACATAAAGCAATTAGCATCAAAAGGGATGCACAGAGGACAATTCTGGAGAGATAAAATAGTACATGTTCCACTTTAAGGGGAAATCTCTAAACCAAAGACGATTAGCATGGATTTACAAAGCATTGAAGAAAATCTTTTTTTGGAAAATAAAACACAAAACGACAGTTATTCAATGTTATTTTTTTATGGTTGAAGATCTATGATGGTATTAATATAGGCACTAGGCGTAGTGAAACTTATTACTCCACTGATGCCATATTCTGGTATCACATTCCCAAATATTCCGGTGCGTGTGGATATACCTGAGAAACATTTGGATGTGTTTACTAATAATACAATCAAGTCTTCATCATTTATTGTTAAAGTAGTAGATGAGCATGAACCGTCAATATCTCTAACTACCATAATACCATAGGTAGTAGCAGTAAGATTACTAGCGTTTAAAGTGTTGAACAAACCATTTGAGATACTGCTACTAAAACAACTGCTGTTACATGATAGTATAACATGACTTGCTGTATCCGAGAGCGATATATCTGCATAGGTCATATTAATGTCACCAGAACCGGCTAATGGAACAAGGAATATAGCAACTTGAGTAATTTTTGATCCATTGTTGTAACCAGTCACATGAGTTACTTTTAATCCGCCAGATATATCTCTAACGGTTTCTTCACCTGTTTTCATTGCCTGCTGCTGAAGACTATTCATGGTTTGAATCATGACAGAGGCAGTTACTCCAGCTACAAGAATCATCGCTATAAAGATTATCATCGAACCTATGCCCATTGAGGCTTTTTTATTACCTAACAGCCCATCCATTGAGATTCTAACTCTTTTCACCTCCCCACACTACAAGTTTCAGACACCCGAAGGAGCATCCTACGTTACATAAAGTAACAAAATCAAGAATAAAAAAGTATGGTTTCCAAATACAGGATCGTATCTACAATGTTTCAAACTTATTCATCCCCTAAGCCTCCGACAGAAAATAAGAGAGTAGTTGAAAATCAATAAAAAATTTACTTAACAAAAATCAACCAAGAATTTAAAAAGTAATGAAGTTTCTGAGATTTTTCATCCAAATCGTCTTATTTATTCCGTCAGATTCGCTTTACTGTAGAACATACACATTATTATCGTTTATGGCTGGTGTTGTAAATGATATCACACCAGGTGATCCTTGCTCAGGACAGACGGTTCCCCAGATGTCCGTACGTTCATTAATGCCACTAGTTGAATTGAATGATTGAGTCGTATCAATGCATAATAGTATCCTGTCTCCCCTGTTTATAACGGGGTTTGTCTGTGTACATGAGCCATCGGCATCTTCAAGTACCAGGATGCCGAAACGATTTGCAGCCACTGGGAAACAATCTACACTAAATACGTCGTCTACACCAGTAGCACTATCATTCCAATTATTGCTACCTCCTGTGTCATAGTTCATTATAACTTTGTAATCTGTACTGGCAAGTTCGAGAAAAACTTGCCTAAAATCGATATCAGCAGATCCTGCCCGTGGACGCACAGTAATAGTCAGGTTATCTATGTTGCCACTATCTGGTGCATATCCTTTTATATCAAAAATTGAAATACCTGTAGAAACTTCTTCTGTGGTCTCCTGCCCTGCCCTCATTGCCTGTTGTTCCATGCTATTCATGGTTTGAATAATAACAGAAGCGGCTATTCCGGCTACAAGAACCATTGCTATAAAGATTACCATTGTGCCTATACCAATAGAAGCATTTTCATTATCTAACATTTCTCCCATTGAGATTTTAACCATTTTCACCTCCCTATACTATATGTTTCAGACACTTAAAATCGAGTCCACCTTACATACAAGATAACAAATACAGGAATAAAAAATTATGGTTTCTAGAGACCAAACAACATCACTATATTTTATATGTATCTATCTAAAGAGTTACATATTCTAGAAAAATTATTTAAAAATAGCAAACAAAAAGAGAAACAGAAAAAATCACTAGAAAAAAATTAATCGGTACAAATCAAATAAAAATTTAAAAAATAATAGAGATTGTGTGGTTTTCCACACAAACCCTCTTGTTTATCTCTTCTTCAAATTTGTCTTACTGCAGATCAAATATGTTGTCATTGTATGAGGCTGGTGTTGTAAAGGCTATTACACCAGGTGATCCTTGCTCAGGACAGACAATTCCCCAGATGTCCGTACGTTCATTGATACCACCAGTTGCACTGAATGATTGATTTGTATCAACGCATAAGAGTACCTTGTCTCCTCTGTTTATAACAGGATTATCTTCTGTGCATGAACCATCGGCATCTTCAAGTACCATGATACCAAAACGATTCGCAGCCGCTGGAAAACAAGCCACACCAAATACGTCATTTACACCAGTAGCACTATCGTGCCAATCATCAGTTCCATCACTTGTGTATGTCATTATGACCTTATAATCTGTATTGGAGAGTTCAAGAAACACTTCAGCAAGATCGATATCGGCTGATCCCGCCCTTGGACGCACAGTAATAGTCAGGTTATCTAGGTTGCCACTATCTGGTGCATATCCTTTGATATCAAAAACTGCGATACCAGTAGAAACCTCTTCGGTGGTTTCCTGCCCTGTTCTCATTGCTTGTGATTCCAATTTCGTGCTTGTCTGAATTAAAACTGACGCAGCGATGCCTGCAACCAAAACCATGGCAATAAAAACAATCATCGCGCCGATACCAATGGATCCGACATCCTTCTTTCTTAAAATTTCACAAATTTTTCTCATC
>CAZXHI010000069.1:0-28197 GCA_964640555.1 uncultured Thermoplasmatales archaeon
ATATGGTCTGGAACAGGTTAAACAACAAGATGGAATGGCGTTGATTGTAATTAATAAGAATTTTTCGATTGATATTCTAAATGACACGCGAGGTGGTCTTGAAGTATATTGGATAATGAAAGGAGCGGGTCTCTTTGACACAATATCTTCAGGAGTCGTCGAACAATTAATTACATCAATAAACAGAGAAATATCAAAAACCCTTATTGAAGATAATACAACAGTTAATGCAAGTATCGCGCTATGGCCTACTTCAAGAATAGATACAACATATTTTAAAGATAGGGAAATTAAGCTTTCACCTGGAGCGATTTCAGGTATGCTATCCTCCCAATCAATGTTAATTCCTATTGTTATCATGATGATTATAATTATGGCTGGAAATATGGTTATTTCATCAATGGCACTGGAAAAAGAAAATAAAACACTTGAAACACTACTTACGCTACCTGTAAAACGGACTCATATAGTAACTGGAAAGATTGTAGCAAGTGCGATAATTGGTCTACTTTTCGCTGTTGTATATATGTTTGGTATGAGTCGTTATTTACAAGGATTTCAGATGTCAGAGGGACTCAATCTTGCAGATTTTGATTTGGCGTTGAACTCTTCTGATTTTTTATTAATTGGGATTTCTTTGTTTATCACTCTTATCGCAGCGCTTGCGCTCTGTATGCTTCTAGGAACCATGGCAAAGAATTACAAAAGTGCGCAAACTCTTACATTTCCAGTAACTATGCTTGCTATGATACCTATGTTTGTTACAATGTTTGCAGATTTTGATACGTTGCCTCTTGCATTGAAAGGGTTGCTTTTTGCAATACCGTTTTCTCATCCAATGATGGCGTCAAGAGCATTGATATTTAATGATTATGTGCTCGTGATCGGAGGAATTATCTATGTATTAATTTTTGCTATAGTAACAATTAGTATTGTTGTATGGGTATTCAAGACAGATAGGCTGCTTACAGGTAGTACTAGAGCAAAGAAGCTCTTTTCCTTCAAAAAACGCCGTTAGAACTAAAAGGAGGATTTTTTCAAATCCTCTCTAAATTTTTAGAAGCCCACCTTTTCTATATATCTCAAACTGTGACTTAGAAAATGGCTTTGAATGATAAGTCTTACCTTGCGTTTTATCGATTATTTCACCAGTTGTAAAATCAACTGATAACTCATCCTTATCATCAATCCTCTTTGTGATGTCCTCAGCCACAAGAATGGGCATTGCACTATTGATTGCATTACGTTCATATATAGCACCAAAGGACTCAGCAATAATCACACTAACACCAATAGATTTGAAGCAATCTACTGCCTGCTGACGGGAACTTCCACAACCAAAGTTTTTACCAACAATTAAGAGATCTCCCCTCTTTGCCTCTTTTGCAAAATTCTCATATCCTTCCAAGTTGTCAAAGGCATACTGTCCCATTTCGTTGATGTCTGTAATTGAGAGATATCTGTTGTGAAAGATCATATCGGTATCAATATTATCCTTTTTGATAACCCACACCCTGCCTTCAGCTTTTACAGAGGATTCAACAGATTCTTTCTTCAACTTAGCCGGAGGGGATTTGACCGAAGATATAGCAACTGGTTCCGGTTTCTCTGGTATTTCATCTTCCGTTGTAACGAACCCAGCAACAAGAGATGCTGCGACCGTTGCAGGAGATGCCAAATAAATATCGCCCCTACCTTGTTTACCAACAAAGTTACGATTGCCCGAAGAAACTGCTACCTCGCCAGGTCCAGTCTGACCAATTTGACCAGCAGCACACCCAGCACATCCAGCTGAACCAACAAGAGCACCGGCATCTTTAAAAATTTTAATCAAACCCTCATCGAGGCTTTTCTTCCAAATTTTATCAGTAGAAGGAACAATCTTGAGAACTCTACCAGGAGCAATTTTTTTACCTTTTAGAATCTTTGCAATCGCCCTCATATCATCCATACGTCCATTAGTACATGAGCCAATAAAACCAGAATCTATCTTTGCCCCAGATACATCTTTTACACTTGTAACATCCTCAGGATGACCCGGACGGGAGATCATAGGTTCAAGACCGTCAATATCAATTTCGATAGTGCGCCCATACTCTGCGTCTTCATCAGCAGTTACACCATCTTTTGATGGAAATAGTATGATTATTCCACCCATTTCAGTAGCCATTGAAGCTATCGTGATTCTACCGTCAAGAGACAAGGAATCAACATAGTTACCATATATTTCAGCGGCAAAACCAAGAAGACCATTTGCACCTATATCCTGCAACATTTTTAGTACGACATCTTTTGGATATGCAGATTTTGAAGGACCCCCATTAAGAATGATTTTGACCGTTGGTGGAACCTTAAACCATACCTTTCCATGGGCCCAAGCATGAGCGATATCTCTATCCCCCATTCCCTGGCCAAAAGCACCATAGGCACCTAAAATATTAGCATGAGAATCAGTTGAAATTATAGTTCCACCTGGCTTTACGATATCCTCATCAATAACAATATGTGTACCTATTCCTCTGTTGATATCAAAAATTTCAACATTATTTCTTCTGGCAAAAAGTCGGCAGATATGCTGGTTTGCCGCATATTTTTGGTCACACCCACCAGGGTTACAATCAAATGTAAAAAACGTTTTTTTCGGGTCATCCAAAGAGAGATTGTTTTCCTCAAGATTTTTTACGACATTTGCACCGCCAAAATCCCTGGCAACACGAACATCAATACCGACATCGATAATGTCCCCAACATTAGCCTCACTCTCAGAATGATTTTCAAAAATCTTCTGAATCATGGTTTTACTCATTCAATTACCTCGAAATTTTATGGTAAATCTCTTTCTTCTGGCCCATCATACTCATATTCCACATTAAACATCTTACGCATGGGTTTAAATTCTGTTTGTTCCTCATAAACCTGGGCTGTTAATCCTGCTACTCTACCAAGTAAGAAGAAGGCTTTACCAAGTCTCCAATCAAAACCCATATCAGAACTAATTGCAGCAATAGCACCATCAACATTTATCGGAAGTTTTCTTTTGGTTTGAACTTCAAGTTCTTTTTCTATTGCTTTAGACAACAAGATATGATCTCCTGCGATATTTAATTCCTCAGCTAAACTAAAAAGTCTCTTTGTTCTTGGATCAGATGTATGAACCCTATGGCCAAAACCAAGGATCCTCTTATGCTTTTCTCTAGATTCCTTTACAAGAATTTTTGCCATTTCCTCTGGATTCCTGCCTTCCTTTTTCATCAGGGAAATACCTTCTTGCAAGAATTTTGCACCTTTCTCAATTGCACCACCATGTGCATCTCCGATGGACAACACCCCAGCTGCAACAGCAGTAGGTAGGGGAACACCACCTGATGCAACAACCCTTGATGCCATCGATGAAGGAGGAGTAACACCATGATCAATACAAGCCGTAAGAATAGCATCTATCATTTTCCCATGTTCTTTAGATGGAAGTTCGCCTTTTAAAAGAAGATAAACAACATGGGGAAATGGAATATTTCCAATCAAATCCTCCTGTCTATACCCCTTTGTTACGAGATGATTAGGTTCCACCTTTGTAATCTTGGTATTCCACGTCAATTTAATCACTCCTTAACCCTTCTAATATTATCCAGAACAGTTCCATCAAAATACTTAGTTAAACCGATAATTTCCTCACCCAGATTTACTTCTGCTGGTCCACCGGTTGCATTATATGCTATTTCTCTAAGTTCCTCGATTGGGACAATGTCAATTTCGCCCTTTAATTTATCAATCAAATCCTTCCTTCTTGGATTTATGGCTATCCCCTCATTTGTGACAATTGCATCAACAATATCACCAGGCGTGGAAATAGTGGTAACTCTTTCCCTAACAACAGGATTTGTCTTTCTGAACACAGGAGCAGAGATGATTGTAATATCTGCTGCTGCTGCGGTATCCTGATGACCGCCAATACCGTGCAACATACGACCATCGCTATGTGTATTAACATTTACATTAAAACTGGTATCAACCTCTGTTGCTCCAAGCACTACAGTATCTAAACCATCTATTGTTCGGCCCTTTGATGTAGGATCAGCATAATGACCGATATCGGCAGGTAGACCTGGATCTTCTGCTACAAATTTTACGGAATCGACATCAAAAACCTGAGAATAATAAATGTTTTTGACACGTCCAGCCCTATAAATGTCAAGTATATACTTTGTAAGACCACCTGTTGCACAAGAAGCTATTATATTTTTTTCTTCGAGTTTTTCCCCTAAAAATTTCAATGCAGCAAGAGAAATTCCTCCTGCACCAGATTGAAAGATCATACCATCCTTAATCATACCTGCAGCTTCCATAAGTGCAACGCTATCAAGTGCGATCTTCAGTTTCATAGGGTTCTCTGTGATCTTAAGAGTCCCGGAAACAATCTTATCCTGATCACCTATCTTATCAACCACAACAACATAGTCGACATATCGTTCCTGAATCTCCTGAAACCTACAAGGATAATCCACTATATTGTCAGTAACAATGATTACATGATCAGCATGCCATGCATCAACCTCAGAATACGAAATAGGTCCAAAAGCACTTCTACCAATTCTTCCGGTACAATTTCCACGTTCATCCGCGGTTGATGCTGCAATAACTGCGATATTTGGATGTAATTCGCCATTTTTTACTGCGGTCCAACGTCCACCATGAGAACGGAGTATAACCGGGGCTTTCATGGGATTTTTGGACACATAGTCACCCACAACACCATTAATACTTCCCTCGATTCTTGTAACAGTACCTTCCTTGATATGTTCAATAACAGGTTCGTGAACATTGAACAATGCAGTTTGCGCAAGCATAATATCTTTAACACCTAACTCCCTTACCGCATCAAGAGTCATATTGACAATAAAATCACCATTTCTGAGCTGATGATGAAAAGAAAGGGTCTGCCCATTCTTCAGACCACATTTCTTCAAAGCTTCGGTAAGACTTGTAATCTTTGAAATGTAACTATATTTTTTACCACCGGCAAATGGTTTAAAGGTTCTACCGGCAATCTCCGTCTCAATTTTTCTTCCAGCTGCGTTTTCTACCTTCATTTATTCACCATTGCTTTTTTTATATGAAAATCAATAAAATCACAGTGATGAACAATAAATGATTCAGGAGTTCTTTCTAACTTATCTCCTTCATGCGAATGTGCATAAATAATGAAGACAATTTCATCTGGGAGGCCGCACTGCCATGCTAGCTTTGAACCAGATATAGGATGGCGAAATTTTTTACCATATTCACCTTTTACTATTTTACCATCCACAACCTCGTATTCCAGTAGCTTTCCCACATCATGAAGCAACGCACCAGCAATCAAATAATCTTGGTTCAAATTCTCGTCTCTTTGATCCAAAATACTTTTTGCCATTCGTGTAACTCTTTTTGTATGGTCAGTCAATTTTCCCGAGTTCTCAAAAAGAAGGGTAAACGGAACATCATCAAGTGTTTTCCACTTACCACAGTCAGCAGCTTCTATCCAAACTTGCACAACTTTGTCTCGCAAATCTTTATCCTTAATCCATTGTAGTTCTGAAAAACATGTTTCAATATCGCTTTTTTCGATCATATTTTTCCCCCGGAGAGTTTTTTCTATAATCTGTATCTCCATTATTAACGTTCTGTCAGGTTTTGCTTTGTGTAATAAAACGAAAATCTGTGGAGATGAAATCAGTCAAAATACAAGGTTGCAGTTGTTTCATTTATTTATCGCAATATTTATATAATAATTTGACACTATGATTTTGTATAATTAAATGAAAAACTGGAGAGAAAAATTGTGAAAACGAGAAAATTGAAATGCTCCAAAGAAAATAAACACGTAAACAAAAGCCAACATTGTCCTAAATTCAAGGCTGTTCCTGAGGTATTAGTACGTAAAAACTCAGACAAATGTTGCAATAATTGTATATTTGTAGTTTGAAAATGACCAGTGGGTTTTGTGAAACAGTTGAGTTTCGATACCACATATGGATTGAACCCAATTTTTTTCTTCATCTTCGAAAATATAAATAAAAAGGAGAGGGAAAGAGAAGATTTTGTGGACTAAGCTTCTAGAAGAGAGCTTAATAATGGAAATTCAGGTAGGAATTTCTCTAACAATCTCAGAAGCAAATTGTCAAATAATGCTCTATTTTTTGGCATACTAATAGGTAATGGCTCCGACCATTCACTTTGAATTTCTGCCGTATTTTTAGCCTTGACCCTTATTTGATAACTTCCTTTTTCAGCCCAAATATGCTTTGCACTTGCTTCCCCACCAGATTCATATGGTCCAACCCATCCACTGTTGGTATCATCCCCCCAGTCAAACCAATAGTATACCTGGTCCCCATTTGGATCTATTGTTCTCGTAGTATAGGTATACTCCACATCTGTTTTCCCTGTTGTTGTACCTGATGGCCTGTCTGGCTTATTTGGTGGAATGTTTGCAAGATCTTTGATGCTCAGTTCTGGATCACCAAATAAATTAGTTTGATAGTAACACCATCTCATACCGTTCTCATCGATACGCCAGATATTGTCCTGTTTTGAATAGTGATTGGCCCCCCCTAGTTCTCGAATGTTTTCTTCAAAAAGCGCTTCATAAAATGATTCATCATACGCACCTGAAGGTGACTCCACACTGTCTTCGCTTCCTAGACCATAACGTGCATTTAGTATACATGCAAAAGCCCCGTATGGTATTTCACATGTGAGAATTTCTGCGATACAGTCATAAGTCTTGTATCCAGACCAGCAGTTATAATTATCAAATGAACCTGTGAGGCATGAATGAGAATATATGAAAAATGGTTTTTCATTTGTTAGCAGCCGTATGTTTTCTCCACTTGTTTTTAACATATAATCATTCATGCCATGACCATCGTGATTAATTAAATGATATGATGTTTCGCTGAGATGTGGAATCATAAAATCTGCATACCACGTTTCATCACGATCATATATTTTACTAATATTGAAAATATCTGGTATATCCACTACTTCTTCAGTGTGATCTTTATAGTTACCACCATATTCAGAAACACCTGGAAATCCAAGATATTCACCGATAAACAATATTTCGGAAAAATATAAATCGCTTGTTTCTTCATACCACAGTGTTTTTTTCACAAAATTTGATATTTCTTCAGCTGAGTCGGCACATGCACGTCCAACCCATACCTCTGCATAAAGATCTGCTTCATCAATTTCTTCATCTGCATCATTGAAATTTTTCGCTTCTCCAAAATGTATATCACAGTCATAGTTAAAATTCCCATCAAGACATGCGTAGTAAACATCAGATGGTATATCCTCTTCCTCATGGTCCAAACTACCAACATCAAGAGGGAGACCGTCTTCATCTGCAAAAAGACCGCGAAGTGGAACAATATTGTCATCCTCAACGATCACATCAGCATCCCCGCCAAGTAGAACATAATCTGTTCCCCAGTCCATGTATGCATGTCTGATAAAATTACGTATTTTCGCAGGCGTATCATCAAATAATTCAATATTCTCTGTTATCTCGCTCCCATAAAAGGGATTTGAGGGATTTGCATCTCCCCATGTGCCAAACGCTTCATAATCCGAATTACTGAGGATTTCTTCAACAGTTACAATGGTTGGATTCAGCCCTTTAGAAAGTTTATGATCCATCAGGTCCTGAAAAGTGTATTCGCCATCAGAATTCTTCAGTTCCTCGCTAGTTATTATAACATAATTATAAGTTTCCGTGGAAAGTGGTTTCTCTACTGAACTGGGCTTGTAGCTGTATACATCCGACGGGTTTTCCACAAGATTTTCAACATGTGCATAGTCCTTTGGCAGGCCACGAAATGCCCTATTCACTGATGACTCCTTTGTTTCAACGAGGAGTGTCATATGATCATAGTAAAAAATTTCTCCAGTTTCCGGCAGATACTGAACCGGATGAAGATTTATGTGAAGAATAGAAAAACCTCTAGACGTATAAACAGCGACATCTGAGTATAGTGGTTCAGGTGCAATATCAGAATTAGATTTCAGAGGTTTTATTGCATTGGAATTTTGTTTTTTGGTAATTTGTTGTGTCATTATAAGGGGTACAACTTTAGCCCCCAATTCAACATTATAGCCTTTGCCTAAACTTATTTTATCAGATGTGGAAACTTCTATGTTTTCCATGGATTTACCCTGTGGTAAAAGCATCCTTACTGGTTTAACAGGCAAGCGTGGCTCTCTAAAATCATTAATGTTTGGAAGTCCATCGACAGTTATTCTATCATATGCTTTATCCTTAATATTTATCTTTTCCACCCGTGGCTCTGAAAAGGAAAAATCCAATACAATTATCTCTTCATCCAAAGTTCTACTTTTTATTTCCAAAGCTGGTGTCACAGTTGCCAATAGAAACATCGCCAAAAACCCAATAATCAATATTTTATTTACACCCTTCATACTTATTCCCCATAAATTAAATCAATACAGGTTAATAAAATTATGGTTTCTTAAATCTTTTGCGGATTTGTAAAAATCAAAGACTATAATATAATATAAAAAGCTGTGGGAAGGAGAAGAGGTGATTTAGAGGGGGTATTGGATGGGTTCTCTCTAAACTTAATAATTGGGTTTCCTTCCTTCCCGATCGTTGCAAAAAGACAAAATGCATATAGGTTTTAAGTATCTTTTTCGCAGATGAATGTGCAAGCGCACATGCATACCCAAACAAACAGTTTTCTATATGATATTAAGATATCCTGACAACAAATGTAAAGAAAACTTTAATAACGCATCAATAAATATTAAAGTATAAATAATTAAATATATTAGAGGTTTAAAGTGAGTTCTAAATTGAATTTCAAAATTAATAAAATCGATGCGATAATCGTAGTAACTTTGATAGTTATAGCGGGGGTTGTCTTAACCAAAGCAGGCTATATATACCCTACACAGGAAAAAATCCCCGCATCACAACCAGATGTCCCGTTACCCCCACCACCTCCACCAACGCCACCTGTATCCCTTTCATCAGAATACATAGGATTCATGAGGGCTATTTCTCCAGAGGATGAAGGAGTCCACTTTGACCAGATCAGTATTTGTAGAGAATGGTGGTACTTCGGTGCAGCTTTAGATGGCGAAGACAGTGAACTAAAAGATTGGACAGTTTCCGTTAGTTTCAACCATATGGCACGTGGTGATCTTTTTGGAACGTTAAAACCCGATATGTTAGTAGTAACGCTCAATGGACCCGATGGAGAGAAATATGGAGGGATAATAAACAAGGAAAGGGGGCTTGGACTGATCAAGCAACCTACATTGCAAGCAAAAACTCCTGGATTAAGTATAGAATTTGAGGATTCGTGGGCCGAAGGAGGAGCGCCTGAATGGCATGTCCATGCAGAAGATAGTGACATTGACAAAAACCATGAAATAGTTGTAGATTTGAATTATTTTTCACCTTCCGATCCATTATGGACCATAGGAGAAAGAGCTTTTCAAAAATCGGAAAGCAACATTGCCAGCTATATGTTCACCGGATGTGATGTAACGGGCACAATAAAGATAGATGGAACAGAGTATCACGTAGAGGGAAAAGGACACCATGAACACTCCTGGTCACCCAATATTATAACACGGGGATCAATTAATGGTTGGGACTGGTGTCACATGACACTTGATAACGGATGGAACATATACTTCAGCAATTACTACCTAACACCTCAGTACCTATCAACCAAAACGACAAAAATCAACCCATTTGGATCACTAGTTGTAACAACAGATCAAGGAGAAACTCTCACGATTTTAGACGATATCAACTTTGAAATTACAAAATCAGATGAAAAAATCTTCCCATTTGTAAAAATGCCTTCTGAGTTCAGTCTAACTGCAAAACCAAGCATTCTTCAACCGCTATTAAAAACATACAGCGTGGAATTAGAATTAAATATTATATCTGAAAATACATGTGAAAAAGTGTGGAAAATTCCGACATATGTGGGAATGAAGGTTGGAATGAGTGCTATAAATGGAAAAATAACATGGTCTGATGATGAGGGAGATCAAGAGGTAGAACTAAACGGCATAGGTAACATATGGAGTATGAGAGCGCTGATATAGTATTAACCTATTTTCGATTTTAATTATCAATATTGTCTTATAATCGATAAGTATGGAGATTATCTGAAAAGTCATACAAAACTAATAGACCGTACTCTTTGATGGGCTAAAATAGTTTAGATTTTTGCTCATTAACAAGTTTTTCAATGTCAAAAGAATGTTGATTCATTTACAATTTTGTCAATACAAATGCAGAATGATTGTGACAAAAATCTATTAAAATAATAACAATAACACAAAAAATCGTAAAAAACCCATACTCTGGTTAAGTATACTAAACCGAAATTAATATCTAATACTTGCAACAAATGTTACAAAAAAATACCAAAGGAAAAATTTAAATGTCATTATCTAATTATGAATTATCAATTATTAAGTTAAGGGAGGTATGAAAAATATGAAAAATAGAGCATTAGGTATTTTTGTATGTACGCTGCTGATAGCCACCAACGTAGCAGTTCTTGCAGATTGGAACCCCGGGGACGGTCATAAGATGCATTTTCCGCAACTGCCAGATCCAAATGGTTGGGACGTTTATGCAACAGCTGGTTTAAGCCAGTATCCCAACATAGTTCTTGCTGACGATTGGAGATGTTCAGAAACAGGTTTTGTAAAAGATATTCATTTCTGGGGTAGTTGGAAAGGAGACATTATTGGAGATATTGAATACTTTGTTTTAGCTATACACAGTGATATTCCCGCAAATCCACCAAATGTGCCACATAGCAGACCGGATAAAACTCTTTGGGAAATAGAGGTTGATGACTGGATCGAACGTGGTCCATATACTGGTAACCAGGGATGGTTTTGGCCAGATGGTGACTATATCCCCAGTGATCATGATAAATATTTCCAGTATAATGTTTTTCTAGATGAAGAAGATTGGTTCCCTCAGGAGAAAGGAAAGATATATTGGTTAGCAGTTTCTGCTGTTGTAGAAGAAGTCTTTGGAGCTGTGCAGCCTTTCTGGGGTTGGAAATCCTCTGAGAATCACTGGAATGATGATGCCTGCTGGTCGTATTGGGGGGATCTGAATTGGCAGGAAATGTATGAACCTGGAGGATCTGATCCTGTTACAAATATGTTCTGGGTTGAACTTGATTCTCAAGGTTACCCCAATGAAGATCTTTCTGGTGGAACTGATTATTATGATGATGGTAGATCTATAAATGGATGGTATTTCTATGAATTTTCAGAATGGTGGAATATATGGTTCTATGATCACCCATTTGACCCAGAACGTTACAAGGAAATTGATGTTTCATTTCAGCTTTTCAAAGCAAACCCAGGCATGCCATCTTATGTTGAAATTGCAATAAATTGGGCAACAGATTTTTGGGAACCTGGAGGACCACCGCCACTTCCACCTCTTGATCCACAGTATGAAGATGTTGTTATCGGTAGGTATAATCTTTTGGAATCTGAAGAGTTCAGAGAAGGATTCTATGAATTTCCAACCTTTTATATCGAAGAATATAACCCTGAATGGGTTTCCATGGATGTCAGAGGGTTTAACTACAGAATTGTTGAAGGAATTATCGCTCATGACTGTTTACCATCAACATCTCAACAATCACTTGATTTGGCATTTGTCATCACTGGTGAAGAAACAGAAGAACCAAGCATTGACATTGATAAGAAGGTAAGTAAGGATGGTGGGATAACATGGAGCGATGAAGTGGATGTAGAGTTTGATGACACTGTACGATTTAAGATTACGGTAGAAAACGATGGCGATGTTGATCTTAATTATATACAAATAGTTGATACACTACCATCATGTCTTGAATATGCAGATAACGCATATCCTGTTGAGCCGATAATCTCAGGGAATAAACTTACATGGATATTCACATTTTTAAATGTCGGCCAGAAAAAAGAAATTGAGTTTGATGCCAAAGCTATCGAAACCGGAGAAAATATCAACGAAGTATCGGTAACAACGTATGAAGAGGTCTCAGATAGCAGCACAGCAACTGTCAATGTCGGAGAAATACCTGCACCAAAAATAGGCTGCGTAGGAGAACTAAGATGGAGCGGCATAAAACCTAATTCAACTGTAACTGGTACTATATACGCTGAAAACATTGGAGATCCTGGGTCAAAACTTAAATGGAAAGTATGTGGCAACCCCCCCTGGGGAACATGGAATTTTAACCCACCAAGTGGAACGGATCTAAAACCATCAGATGGATTAAAAGCGATCAATGTAACTGTAATGGCACCCAATCAACAAAATCAGCAATTCAGCGGACAAATAACACTATGTAATGAAGAAGACAGCACTGATACATGTACTATACAAGTCTCGCTTGCAACACCTAAAAACAAAGCAATCAATCCACTATTTCTAAGATTCTTAGAGCAGTATCCACATATTTATCAGATACTAAAATACCTTCTAGGAATATAAAGGGACATACTAAAAATCCCTTTTCTTTTTTCTCTTTTATTGAAGGGTTTTTAGTTTAATTTTTCATTGTACTGTTACAAGTGCATTATCAGCATCTAGTAAAACCATATCTCCATCCTTTATTTTCTCGATATCTATCTGATCTACACACGGAATCCCAGCAAGTATCGCACCTGTTGCAACTATCGTCTCTGTCTCCTTGTTGATAATGCCTGCCGGTGCAACACCGTTTTTCTTGAGGCCATAAATAACATAAGATCCTACAGTCGAGCCTTTACCACATGGAAAAACAAGTATCTTATCCTTTACAGATTTTCCTTCAAGTGGATGACCTTTTTCAATAACGATACCAGACTTGATATCTATTCCACCATAGAATCCTATAGGTTCCGTTGACACTATTGCAACACCTTCAGCAGTACCTGGCGATATCATTCTTCCCTTCATGCTTGCCCCTCCACAAGCTTATCAATATTAGCAAACACTACGTCTTGCTTGCAAAAACCTGGCAAATAGTTCGCTGCTTTTCCAGAGTTAACCCCAGTTGTTTTGTACCCCATTCTCTCAATTGGGGATACTACCATACATGTATCCGCAACAATGTTGCCCCCTGCTTTTTCAATTATTTCGGTGAAACCCATCCTATTCGCTGCTTCCTTCATCATTCTTGAAGTGCATATCCAGACAGGTTTTTTCAAATGTTTTCCTTTAAGCCTATCTGCCAATGTTGAAATTTCCCGAAGAGATGCATGGGGACATCCCAAGATCACAATATCTGGATCCTTACCAGAGTTTAACTTTTCGTATGTCTCGTCAAGTTCTTTTCTACTTACATTTATTGTTTCCAAACCATCCTTTTCAACCAAATCTGCTTCAGGCGTCAGATTTTCAACGTGATACAATGCAACTGCTCCTGACGCAGCCATTGCAGCTCCAAGGGCTTTCAACTGATCAGTATTTGCATCTTTTATTCCTGTGAAATATGGGATTTTGTTCTTAACTTGCTTCCCAACAAAATAACCAAGAGCGCCAAAATCAGAGCTGAAGTCTAAATTCACATCTACATTGATCTTAACATTGGGTTGCCGTTTTTCCCAAAGATGCAAACCATAGTTTGGAGTTCTGCCACAAATGGCAGCTGCAAGGGCAGAAGGTCCACCCTCCCTATTGGTTCGTGCTCCAATTACAGAATTAGAAAAGGAAACTGCAGAAGATTCTGACCAGGCTATGTGCTCCCTGAATCGTGGAAGATTTCCTGCAAGATATGGTGTACAGGTAGATGTAATAACAATTCCCATTTTTTTGAACGCATCCATGACTCTGATTTGATTCTTTGCAAAATCCTTTGGAAAACCAAGTTTTTCCCAATTTTCAAGGTCCATGCCAGCAGGATTTAGATATGTAAGAACTTTAACTTTTGCTCCTTTTGATGCCATATCTTCTAGAAATGCTAGGCCAGGATCTCCAACAGACTTATAGGAAACACCTGCAACTTGAACTGATCCCACAGGTATCATTTTTTCAGCACCGTAGATATCGCCTAAACGGACAAGCAACCTAAACAATCTTTCAGATACTTCCCCCTCTTCTCCATCAAGAATCTTTTCTTCTTCTTTTGTCAGATGCATTCCACTAACCCCTTGCAATTTTCAACTATTTTGTCAATCTCTTCCTTTGATGCATTATCTACATGTACTCCACCAATAGCAACTACCTTTGTATTGTATTTTTTACAAGCCGCTTCTGCCATTGGTTCAAGTATAACATCATCATAATGCCCTTCCAAATGGATAATATTTGGTGATTTATTGGGTTCGCAGATAACTACACCACCTATATGAGACTTTTCTCCTCCCCCAAGAATATAAATTCTATCATCACCTATTTTCATCTGTTTAAGCCAAACCTTGTATTTCCCATTACCCGAGGTAATCATCGATATCAACTTTATTGTATTTTACAATCTCATATTTACTTTTATCAACATCTGTTGGAATGGTTGCATCAACACCGATCTTGGTCGTAAGTGTCTTCTTACCTGCTTCATGTTTACCTGAAGGATCAAGAGAACTGCCTGGCTGATTTGGTTTTATAACCAGGTCCTTGTCTCCTTGGAATCGTGTTGCTATTGCCCATTCTATAGCATTAGGACTGTAGATATCTACATCCTCATCAACAATTACCACATGTTTCATGCTTTTATGTCCATTGAACGCAGCTTCGATAGCTTTCTTTGGATCTCCAGGATCTTTCTTTTCAATCTGCACAATGCCATGAAGCCATGAGCCACCACCCATTGTCACAAGAACATTCTTACAGTTTGCAACCTTACTTACTTCATTATAAATAGTTGGTTCTTTTGGCATGCCCATGAGAGTTTTATGCTCCAGTCTACCAGGAATCAAGGCTTGATACATTGCATCTTTTCTGTGTGTTATGCAATCGACAACAAAAACAGGTTCCTGTCTTTCAAAATCCCTTGTTTCGGTGAGATCTACAAAAGGTCCCTCGCGATCAAGATCCCTGGTAAGTCTACCTTCAAATACGAACTCAGTTTCAGCTGGTACTTCAAGATCTTTTGTCGCACATTTAACTAGAGGTGTTTTATCAAGAGCATTTGCAATTGAAAACTCATCAATGCCTGGTGGTGGACCGAGAGACGCAGCAACCATAACCGCAACAGAATTTCCAACACATACAGCTATTTCGAGATCACCCTCAAGCTTATCATAGGTCGTACGAGTTTGCCTTTTTTTAATAAGACGTGCGGTAAACTTGTTTTTACCAATCTCCATAAGTCGATGATATGAAACATTTCTGCCAGTATCGGGATCTTTTATTGTTGAAACCGTAGCAGACCCATATCTGCCACCATCTCCATCCAGATGATACAATATCGGTATTTTACTCAAATCAGGATCCTTTATTATTACTTCTTGACAAGGTGCTTTATTTACCATATCCGGTTCTTTTGGATTTTGAAGTGCTTTTACAAGTTTAAGCAAAAGTTTGTCTTTGGTTGTACCCAGCCCTTTAGCAATAACGTCACGATCAGATGTGATACCTGCAAAAACAGGGAAATCATATCCCTTAATATTTTCAAATATAACTGGTTTTTCGTCAAGAGAATATATAACATTTGCAATCTCATATTGTGCAGATACTTCCTTTTTTATTCGTACTAGGTTATTCTCTTGCTCAAGTTTGGATAAGAAATCTCGAAGATACATTTATTCTACACCTTCTCTTGCTACACCTATGGTGGTTTTCAATACTTGAAATCCTTCTTTTTCTATGGCATTTGCTACGTTTTCTTGTAGGTCTTTACCAGGCGTCAGAGCAATCATGTTTCCCCCAAGGCCCCCACCAGTAAGTTTAGCTCCAAGAGCACCTTGTTCCCGTGCGATACCCACGAGAAAATCAAGTTCCCTCGATGACACTTCAATCTGCTGCAAAAGCTTATGATTTTCATTCATCAGTTTTCCAACTTCTTTATAATTTTCCTCTTTCAATGCTCTTTTAGCTAAATATGCTATGTTTTCTGCCCGGTTGAATATTTTCTTATATTTTTCAGGATCTTTTTCTTTTCTTTCCCTTACCCCTGCAACCGCTGCAGTTGTATCGGCCACCTTGCCAGTATTACCCATTACAATTCTAACTGGACTAGGAAGAGAGATTCTTTCCATGATGTTGGGTTCGCCTTTCTCAAACCATATGAGACCGCCAAAAGTGGACGCAGTATTGTCTATCCCTGATGGTGTCCCATGATACCCTTTCTCCCCTTCATAAGCAATATCATTAATCTCATCATCCGAAAGATTAAGGTTAAAATGCTCTGAAAGAGCTCTTGCAACAGCGACACATGAGGCAGCACTGGCACCTATACCGCTTGCAGCGTAAAGATTGCCACCCAGTTCAATTTTTATCCCGTTTTTGGAATCGTCAAGCCCCATTTTTTTAAAAATTCTGTCAAATGAATCCTTTTGCTGCTCCAATTTGTCCGTCTTATAGCTAGGTGTTGCACCTCTATTGTCCTCAAATTTAAACTCTGAACTTTCAAATGGCGTTACCTTAGCAACGGTGTATTTTCCAATAGCTGAGACAATAGCTGGTACTCTATACACTACAAAATGTTCATTAAACAAAATCGCTTTTCCAAAACCTATGCCCTCGCCCGTCATATTTACCACATAGAATATCTTAGATTATTTCTACCGAAATACCATAATCAGTTTATGTTTTTTATGCTTGCGGTAAAAATGGTGAATCTCTATATATTTTAAGATTCATACATATCTAGATGAAAGATGAGCGCCGTAAGGAACTAATAAGGGAAAGAAACAATTTATCTAAATCAGAAGTACTGGAAAAAAGCAATCTAATAAAAAAAAGACTTTTTGAAATGGATGAATTCAAACAAGCTTCTACAATCCTATTCTACGTATCATATGACAATGAAGTTCACACGCATGATATGATAAAAGAAAGCATGTCAAATGGAAAAAAGATTGCCGTACCTGTTACTCACAAGGAGAAAAGGAAGCTAATTCTCTCCGAACTTAAAAACTGGAATGATCTTACACATGGTGCTTACAATATCCTAGAGCCAAGAAGGGATTGTATCATTGAAGTTTCACTTGATTCAATAGATTTGATACTTGTACCAGGCATAGGATTCGATAAAAATGGCCATAGAATTGGACATGGCGGGGGGTATTATGATAAATTGCTGGAAAGTGCTACTACTCCATCGATAGGACTTGCATTTCATCTGCAGATATTAGATAAAATAAATGTAGAGAAGCATGATGTCCCCATACATAAGATTGTTACTGAGAAGGAAATTATATATTGTAAACACTAGCTTACAATTTCTTTGAGTTTATCCATCTCTACCGCTTTTTTTATCTCCATTGCTATCCGTTCACCATAACTTATAGACTCCCCATAAAGATAACCAGAATGTGGCGTGAACGGAGTCAAAGGACTTCCAGGTATTCTCATTGAAACGTCAAAAACAACCATTTCTTCTTTTCCTGTATCAGCAGCAATGGCACCCTGAAGCGCGAATGGACCGATTATGCCAGGAGGACATTCCTTTTTTGTAGTCTTGACGAACTTTTCACCAAGTACGAATATTTTCTCAATAATGGATTCCTTAGTTGTCGCCGCGATATGACCTGTCTCGATGATTTTTGGTTTCATATATTTAAGAACTTCCAGTTGTTCATTTGCAGGAAGCCTAATAAGACCGTCAAGATTGGTCTGTCTTCTCGTATCTGTACCCATTATCTCAAGTTCATCATCAATTACTGAATAGAAATAATTGAAATTAATCTGTGCACCAACAACATATTCCTCAATTACCGCTTTCTCAAGTGCTTCTTTTGTTATCTGTTTTTTTTCAAGCATCTCATCTGATTTCTTCTTATAATCGCCATAACTAGTAGCATAGAAAAACGCTCGTTCATAGCCTCGAATAGCTTCATTCACTTTGACTATTACAAGCCTGTCAATATCTCTTGGAGATGCAAATATCTTCGGAAATCTTATCCCTGCTTTTTCCAAAAGATAATACTGATTCTTTGGTACATCTCTTTCCTCGAGTTTAAGCATAGAGCGTGTTCCATAAATTGGAACATTAAAATTATTCTCTATATCGTTAAAGTCAAAATAAACCCAGAAATATCTGTTATGTATGAAGATGGTGTTTTTCTTTCTTAGCTGATCCTGAACTTCTGGTTTTGTTATATCTGAGAACTTATCAAGAATTATTGTATCATCAATACAACCTCGCCCATCTTCCCTAGTTTTGTAATACTTAGTATATGTTTTCTCCCTTCCCTTCTGACAGACTGCAAGTGTTAGAAAACCATGCTTTTTAGCACCTCTGCACACATCCAGAGCAGAATGTCCCCCCAAAACGCCTATAGTAAGCTTATCTTTATCATATGAATCGGCTAATTTCTGTATTTTTTCTATTTTTATCATAAACTATCCTCCCTTATTTTGACAATATATGTTTCTTTTTTAATCTGTTGGAATTATTATTTGAATTTCGCTCTCTTTGACAGGTAAAGAGGCAAAGGCAACGCCTGCGAAGGGAAATCCCCAACATGTTCCATTATCAAATCATACAATTCATTTACCGAGTAGGTTTTGTCACCTTCGCCTAAATCGCCACTTCTAAATCTTGGTGAAAACGCTTTCTCATTTCTTTCTCTATCGCCTACAACAACAATTATAGGAACCCATTCTTTCTCTGCATCACGGATCTTTCTACCAACGCTTTCCTCCCTATCGTCGATGTCCAATCGTATCTTATAATATGGAGATATTTTATTCATCTCATCTGCAAAAACCTTACAATCAGAAACAAATTCATCACCAACTGAAATGAATCTTACCTGCGTTGGAGAAAGCCATAATGGAAGCATGGGCTTTTTGCCTTGCGCCATCTTCACCGCCTCACGTTCAAGAAGAGCATAGACACACCGGTCAATACTTCCCGAGATGCTTGTATGTAAAATGAATGGGTGCCGTTTTTCTCCTTTATCGTCTGCATAGGTAATATCAAAGCGTTCTGCATTTTCAACATCAATCTGAACAGTCGAAAGAGCGCTTGCCTTCTTCATAGAGTCAATAACATTAAATTCAAATTTCATGACAAAATAGAAGTACTGTTCATTCCACAGCTCAATAAGAACCGGCTTTCCTGCTGATTTGGCAAGACTCTGGGCCAATGTTTTGTTTTTCTCATAAAATTCCCTAACGAAGCGAATTGCAACCTCGTGATCCAACTTGAGATCATTCATCCATTTCTTCGCAGTGTCAAATTGTCTTTTGAATTCTTCTGTTGCCTGCTCTATCTCTGCACACAAAGTATGCAAATCAGGCATAGTAAAACAACGTAGACGTTTTAGGCCACTTACTTCGCCACTCTGCTCCCGTCTGAAACTATAATGCGTGAGTTCATACAGTCGCAAGGGAAGATTGCGATACGACATCGTCATATCTTTCATTATCATATATTGACCAAAACACGCGGCAAAACGCAAAAAGAAATTTTTATTATCTGAGTTAATGGTGTACTGCCGGGCAGGAAATTTCTTCAAGTAGGCACTTAGTGCAGGATGTTCTATATCATACATAATGGGTGTTTCAACCTGCATTCCACCAAAATCTCCCACCATGTTATTGATATGAGTCTCAAGAAGACCCTTTATGAGTCTCCCCTTTGGATACCACCTGAAATTACCGGAATCGCTTGCTGGTTCATAGTCGACAAGTTCCAGAGATTGCATCATCTTAACATGAGCGGGCTGCCCTTCTGATTTTCGTGACCCTTTGCGTTCATATTCATATAAAAGTTTTAGTTCATCATGACCCGTAAAATCAAATTTATCGGCGTCAATAAACTCCCCCTCAGGAGTTAAAATACACCATTGCGAGACAATCTCTTTTTCCTTTTCTTTAGTTTTCTTCTCCTTTCCAGGGATTATCTCTCTTGAAAGTTCAGATAGGGGATGACCTTTACATGAAATTTTAAATGCTTTGTACCATCCAAATGGCGATCGTTTTACATTGAAGTCTTTATTTTTTAGCTCATATTCAATTTCTATAAGAATTTCTTTTGCTGCTTTTGGACTTGCTAGATCAGAAGAAAGATGTGCATAAGGGTAAAGCATTATGTTATTAACTTTTAGCTGCTCTGCAGTTTTTACAATCTCGGCCGTTGCATCTGACACTGCCTGCATATGAGATTGTTCATCAATTTTTTCAACAGCAGTAAATACAGTAAGAGCCTCTTCCATCCTGTCGCCATGAGCACTTATTTCCTCAGGAACCGAAATGGCTTTATCTTTTACTTCATATTCTATATAGTCGCTATGTATGAGTAGAAGTCTCATTGAATCAAATCCCGTAAAACAACTTAATGCTTTTAAATATAATGATTAAAACTTATGGGGGAGGCGGCGGAGGTGTATAACACCGCTAATTAAAAAAACACTTTGAACTTACTTGCAATCCCATCTCTCCGCCTAAACGTGAGATATGTTAAACAATATAATAACGTTTCGGAAAAAGATGTTCTGAAATTTTCTCCATATGTATAAGATAAAAAAATTGAAGTTAAAAAATATTCGTTTTCCAACGATTTCGAACAATATCACTATAAATTTTTGAAAATGAATTGAGGGGGGATGATGATTTCTCCAATTTTACAGTGATTTCTTGTACGATTCTGCATCAAGTAGCACATCAATTTCCGACTTGTTTTTGATTTCCAACTCGACAAGCCATCCGTCATCATAAGGTTTTTCATTGACAGTTTCTGGCGCATCCTCAAGTTTCTCGTTTACATTGACAATCTTTCCACTAACCGGTGCATATATCTCTGAAACGGACTTAACAGATTCCACAACGCAGAGTTCTTCCCCTTTTTTGATTTCTTTACCGACCTCTGGTAACTCAACAAAAACAATATCTGTAAGTTCGGTTTGAGCATGATCAGTTATCCCAATAATTGCCGTATCGCCCTTTAACTTCAACCATTCATGCGTATCTGTATACTTCAAATCATCTCTAACTTCATCTGACATAATTATCAAAATCCGTTATTTTCAACAGTGTTTTAAAGGTTTCTAATTTTGCTGTGCCCAGTCCTTTTTTACAAATGGCGGTTTGACTACCTTAGCTTTCACAGATTTATTTCTCACAATAATTTCAAGTATTGTGTCTTTTTCTCTGTAATCAGGGTCAACATACGCCATTGCAATACCCTTATTCAGACATGGAGACATCGTTCCGCTTGTAACAACGCCTACTTCTTTACCATTCCTTCGTACTTTGCAGCCATGTCGAGGAATGCCCTTATCGACACATTCCATATATGTCAGTCGTTGATAATCTCCCTGCTCCTTTTGTTTTAACAAGGCATTTTTACCAATAAAATCATGATCCCAATTTATTGTCCAAGACATAAGAGCCTCAAGCGGTGTTTTACCACCTTCAAATTCATTACCTGCAAGAATGAAACATTTCTCTAGTCTAAGTGTATCACGTGCACCGAGTCCAATTGGCTTTATATTAAATTCATTCCCAGCTTTTAGGATTTTACGGAAAATATCCTTTGCCATTTTAGGTGGAGTTATTTGCAATTCAAATCCTAATTCTCCAGTGTAACCAGTATGTGAAATAATGCATTTTACACCTGCAATATCTGCGTACTGGCAACCAAAAAAACCCACGGTTTTAAGATCGGTATCTGTAAGTTTCTGCAATATTTCCCTTGATCTAGGCCCCTGAATCGCAAGGATGACGTAATTCTTTGAAACATCTTCAGCGGTTGCGCAGAGATCATACTCTTCGGCTTTGTCATTGAGCCATTTAGTAACCTCGGCTGACATGCCTGCATTTGGTATCATCATATATTTTTCCCCAAGATGCATAAAAATCGTATCATCTATTACAGTACCATCCTCTCTTAAAATTGCCGTGTATTGGCTTTTGCCATCTCCAATTTTTGATGCATCTTCCACAGTTGTAAGACTTACCAACTTCTCTGCATCTTTGCCTGTGATCCATACATTACTCATATGAGATACATCAAAAAGACCAACTGATTTTCTTACAGCTAGATGTTCACTTTTAATCGACGAAAACTGTACCGGCATTTCAAAACCAGCAAACTCAGTAAATTTGGCTCCAAGTTCATTATGAATATCGTTCAACGGTGACTTCAATACCATGTCTATCATCGCCAGGTGTATACTATAGCTGTAATTTAAGATTTCGACAAAATATTTATCAAATGCACCTCATAACAACCATTAATGAAACCTATAAGCGTCAATGGCGTATTTGAAAAAAATGGTAGATTGTTTACTCAAAATCCAAAGTGTTGTAAAGGAACCAAAGTCTATAGCGAAAAATTGATAACTTATAAGAACAAAGAGTTTCGCTCTTGGACTCCATACAGAAGCAAACTAGCTGCTGCTATTTTAAATGGACTGAAAGACATCAACATAACATCAGATTCTCAGATATTATATCTGGGTGCTGCAACAGGTACAACAGTTAGCCACATATCGGACATTGCAAAGGATGGAACAGTTTATGCAGTTGAACGCTCCCCAGTTGCAGTAAAAAAATTATTACAACTGAGCAAAAAAAGACAAAATATAATGCCAATCCTATCCGATGCGAATCATCCTGATAGATATAGCGCAATTGTGTCTACCGTAAATATTGTATATCAGGACATATCACAAAGGAATCAATCTGAAATTTTCATAAGAAATGTCATGAGATATTTGAAAAAAGACGGTCAAGGAATTATAATGGTTAAAGCAAGAAGCATAGACATATCGATGAAACCAAAACAAGTATACAAGCTTGTAACCGAGGATCTAGAAGAACATGGACTCAATATCATCGATCTAATAGATATATCGCGTTATGAAAAAGACCACGCAGCAATTGTCATCCAACTAGATTAATTGAAATAGTCTTTATAATCATAGTACATTAGGGCACTGGAGATATGGACGTGAGGGTGGAATCAAAACCATTGATTCGGTTGGCAAAATTCTTTGTGCCGTTTATCATAGCAGTTAGCGGCATTCTAGTATTGCAGTATACTGTCGGGGAAGCAAGTTCGGCAAAATTGCTACTTCTGATGATGGTGTATTTTTTCCCACCCTTGGGAAAAGAATCCATCATCCCTCTTGGAGTTAGTGGGGGAGAAATTACAAATCCTATTACAGGCTATGTGTCAGTTGTTCCATCAATCAATCCCATTACTATGGCTTTATCAATTGCATTTATTGATATGGTGGTAGCATTGTTTCTTGTTTGGAACTACGACCTGGCAAAAAAGATACCTATCATAGGCAACTTTATGATAAAAGTTGAAGAAAAAGGTGAAAATGTTGAGGAAAAATATGGGTGGATTAAGCCCCTTCGTTTTATTGGAATAGTACTTTTTGTAATGGTTCCTTTTCAGGGCTCTGGAGGAATGGTTGGTTCTATTGTTGGACGTTTAATTGGCATGACGCCACGTAACACCTTTATTGCAATATCAATTGGGGCAGTTATTGGTTGCCTACTTATAGCAATGTTTTCACAAGCATTCCTTATTTTTGCCGAGATAAATACAACACTCACCCTTATCCTAGTTGGCATCATTGCTATAGTAATAATAGTATATGTTGTCATCAAAAGACTAAGGAAAAAATAAAATGAACTCTTTCAGGTTTATATCGTAATGTTTATCTCTTTTAACATAGAGTTTGTGATATAAGCAGGTGCATCTGTAAGGAGATCCTTGTATGGCGATGGAGGGATTATATCCGACTTGCTTAGTTTTTCGGCCTTGCTCACATGTCGTTTGATTTCCTCAATGTATAATTGTTTAATTTTTGATGAGTTTTTTTCAAGTTTTCTTTTAATGGTCTTCATTTTCAAGGAATCATTATCGATTGTTTTATTTTCTAATCTAGTTAGCAAGGGAACTACAACACTGTCTATCATTTCACCCTTTTCGAGATCGACAAGGTCATCGGCAAGCTGATAAGCAAGCCCTATCTCTCTACCATAATCTGCAAGTATTGTTAATATTTCACCTGATGCATCCGCTTCAATTGCCCCGGCTGTGCAAGCCGAAGAGAAAAGAGAGGCTGTTTTCATATTAATTATTTTGTTATATTCGCTGAAAATCTTGGATTTTGTGGATAATTCATCTGTACCGTTCTTAATGCTAGTTTCATTAAAATTAACTTCCTTGAGCTCCCCACATAGAATCTCACTCCAAGTATCAGCATACAATTGAGCAATTTTTTCTCCATGACTGAGAGCAATGTTAAAACCGATTGCAAGCATCTTATGCCCGTTCAAAAGGGCTCTAGGAATACCTTCCTTAACGTAAAAAGCAGGTTTTCCTCTTCGCTCCTTATCTTCATCAATTATGTCATCATGGACAAGAGATGCAGTATGTGCCAGTTCGATGCTCACAGTTCCTTCAAGAGCCCTTTGATATTGATAGGGTGTTTCTTTCCCACCAGTACAGACTTTAAATGAGAGATGTGCAAGGAGCGGACGCAGACGTTTACCATACTTCAATATTGAAAATATTTTTTTATCAGAAATTGTAGATGCTATTTTTTTCTCTATATCCAACTTTGTAATCTCGAAGAAACTACCTAGCGTAAGTGGCTGATTTTTCATCATTAGTGGGCCCCCCATATTACAAAGCACTGTGGGCAGATGTAACAAGTTACAGTATATTAATTATGTGTCATAGTTTATATAAATTTTCCCAATATCAATATATGAGGTATATTATATATTCCATGTTAACTTTATGTAACGATATAAACAAATACACTATATATATCCATTGTTATTCACAAATTTTCTTCATTTAAACATGTGATTTATGAAAGGAACGGGCAACTACATATACTTCACTACTGCTCTTACGTGAGGCAGGAGGGGAATAACATTTCACTGCTTTAAATTTTTGATGAATTTTCTGGATGAAATCGCCTGTATCCTCTCCAGCAAATATCTTACACACAAAGTATCCCCCATCCTTAAGGAAGTTTTCTGTTGTTTTGAGTGCCCGTTCACAAAGATATATGCTCCTTGCCTGATCGATCGAGTAATTACCAGAGATGTTAGGAGACATATCCGATAACAATACATCTGCCTTATCGTCCCCTATGATTTGCACGATCATCTGCAGAGTTGACTCCTTGGTCAGATCCCCCTTTAAAAAAATTACACCATTTATTGGTTCAATGCGTAGAAGATCTATCCCAATTACTGTTCCGCCCTCACCAACAAGCTCCTTTGCAACCTGGCTCCAGCCACCAGGAGCAGCACCAAGATCTATAACTGCATCGTCCTCACGCATGATTCTAAATTTCTTTTGAATTTGTTTTAATTTAAACGCAGAGCGAGCTCTATAACCTACGCGCTTGGCTTCCTTATAGAAATGCTCTCTTTTCTTCTCTGAATACCAACGAGTCATAAAGATTATAAAATAATATCAATGTCGAGTCTTTCTGCAAGTTCTTTGTATCTGTTTCGAATAGTTACTTCTGTTACACCTGCCACATCTGCCACTTCTCTTTGGGTCCTTCTCTCACCACACAGTATTGATGCAATATAAATGGAGGCGGCAGCAACACCAGTCGGCCCACGTCCACTTGTAAGCTCTTTATCTGCTGCGTCTTTTAGTATTTCTATTGATTTGGATTGTACATCCCCAGTAAGTTTTAACTCACTGCAGAATCTTGAAATATAATCCTGTGGCGAAGTTGGCATCAATTTTAATCCAAGTTCACGAGCGATAAATCGATATGTTCTGCCGATTTCCTTTCTAGACACTCTCGAGGATCCAGCAATTTCATCTAGGGTTCTAGGTACGTTACATTGACGGCATGCTGCATAAAGTGCAGCAGCAGACACACCCTCAATGCTTCTACCACGGATTAGGTTTTTTAGAACTGCCTTTCTATAGATCATAGCTGCAGTTTCTCTGACGTTTCTAGGCAGACTCATGCCAGATGCCATTCTATCGAGTTCAGATAATGCAAACGCAAGGTTTCTTTCTGTGGCATCACTAATTCTAATTCTTCTCTGCCACTTCCGTAGACGATATAATTGGGCCCTGTTTCTTGTTGGAATTGATTTTCCATAAGAATCACGGTTTTTCCAGCCAATCATGGTACTAAGACCCTTATCGTGAATGGTATATGTCATTGGGGCTCCCACGCGTGCTCTTTTCTCACGTTGATCGCTGTCAAACGCCCGCCACTCGGGACCATGATCGATAAAATCCTCATCAATAACTAGCCCGCAATCTTCACAAACTAATTCTGCTCTGGAATAGTCCTTAGTTAAATGTGTACTACCACATTCAGGACATTGAGTAATCTCTTCTATACTTGGTTTTTCTTTCTTTCTTGATTGAGTTTGAACCATTGAAATTCTTCCCCCTTTGTTCTTTTAAACTTTTCGATACCCTTTTAAATGACATAACAGAACTTATATATAAACATTTCTGCGATGTTCCTGGAAAAACATAGGGTCTGACTCGTTAGTCAGAATTATGTCATCAGCTTTTTAGAAACGAACTATACGCAAGGTACGAAGAATAAATATCAGCCTTGCTAGTGACCTCGTATGGTGCATGCATAGACATCACTGCAGGTCCAAGATCTATAACTTCCATTCCAAGTCTTGAGAAATATTTTGCAACTGTACCTCCGCCACCTTTGCCAACCTTGCCAAGCTCCCCAGTCTGCCAGGGTATTTTCGCTTTGTTGAGCATTGTCCTTATTTCAGCGACATATTCTGCAGAAGCATCATTAGCTGAGTACTTGCCACCATGACCAGTATACTTGGACATGACTATACCATTTCCCAGAGATGAAGCGTTTTTAAGTTCAAAAACCTCAGTATAGTTGGGAGTCACCGCAGCGTTAACATCTGCCGAGATTACCTTGGACTTTAGCATCACACCATCTATGTCAACATTTGGGTCTAACTCCTTGATAATTGACCTTAAAAAGGTTATAACTTGAGCAGATGCATTTCCTTCACTACCTATCTCCTCTTTATCTACAAAAAGAGATATCGCAGTGTGTTCTGGTTGATTCAAATCAATAATCGCTTTTAACGATGTGAATGCGCAAGATCTATCATCCTGTCCATAAGCACCTATGAGCGATTTATCAAAACCCATATCCCTTGCCTTGAAGGCTGGGACTGCTTCAAGTTCAGCAGAGATAAAATCCTCTTCAATCATCCCATAATCTTCGTGCAATTTATCAAGTATCGCAGTCTTTATCTTTTCTTTAATATCGCCTTTAACAGGCCTGCTACCAACAACTATATCAAGACTTTCTCCTTTTATTGCATCATCCATTTTTTTCGTATCTTGAACTTCATGAGATAGATGTGGGAGTATATCTGGGACAGAAAAAATTGGATCCTTTTCATCTTCACCCAATGTAAAAGTCTGTTTTGTACCATCTTTTTTAACTACAACCCCATGTAGTGCAAGAGGTATTGTAACCCATTGAAACTTTTTTATTCCGCCATAGTAGTGAGTCTCAAAAAGAGCCAGATTGCTCTCCGAATCTTCAAACAGAGGAACCTGTTTTAAATCTAATCTTGGAGAATCAACATGAGATATGACAATGCGAACTCCCTCACTTATCGGTTTTTTACCCAGCAAAACAATAGCCGCTTCTGATTCTCGATTTAATATGATTTTTTTCTTATGTTTTTTAGCGATTTTCTTTATTTCTTGTATTGCTTCTCTCTCAGTTTTAGCACTATTTAAGAATTTTTTGTATTCTTCCGAAAAGTCAAACGCTTTTTTTATCTGGTCCTTGGTAAGAATCTCCCAAGCCGATTTCTTCTTGTAAGCATATTTACTCTTTTTCTCAGTCATACCTAATGCCTCTAAAGGCGTCATACGATATTCAAATAAAAAGATAACTCAAAAAAATTAATCTGAAAGATTAAAGAAAAAATAAGAAGATAATTTAGATTATTTGTCCTATCTTCTTATGATGAAAATTATTACTATAATACCGATTATGGCAATTATTGCAATCACTGCAACAAACAGGAGCAAACCA
>CAZXHI010000070.1:0-4968 GCA_964640555.1 uncultured Thermoplasmatales archaeon
CAAAAAAATTAATCTGAAAGATTAAAGAAAAAATAAGAAGATAATTTAGATTATTTGTCCTATCTTCTTATGATGAAAATTATTACTATAATACCGATTATGGCAATTATTGCAATCACTGCAACAAACAGGAGCAAACCAGAATCTGCTCCATTTCCACCATTGGAAGGAGGCGTGTCACCTTTAGTGATAGGTACCAGTGTAGTGTCATTGGCAGTTGAACCTGCATCATCTGTTACGGTTAGAGTTACAGTATAATTTCCTGCAGCTTCATAGGAATGCACTGGATTTTTCCCAGTGGCTGTTCCATCATCACCAAAATCCCATTCATATGCGTAAGGAGGCACACCAAGATACGCAATTCCAGAAAACTCAATGTCGTCCCCTGCCTCTCCCTCATATGGCCCACCAGCATCCACAGACATGGGTTCATCTGGGGCCATATCCATATAGTAACCAATAACGTCCCCTGAAAAAATTAATTCAACAGTATTGGCAATCACTTCATCATATGCTTCATCTGCATTTAATAAATCAAATTGAATGGTAAGAGTTCCGCCATCAATTGAAAAATCTGTAATATTTACTACAGTATAATTGGAATAGGACAATTGACATGTTTGATTAATGTAATTAATCTCATATGTATCTTGAGAAGTAGAAAGAGAGAGACCATAAGAAACAAGATTAAGAGAATCAAAATCCTCTGAGTCCAGACTACCCTTGTCCTCAATATTCCCATATACTTCAAGGGTTAATGTTACTTCTGCATTTCCATCATTTTTTGCATAAGTAACTTCTTTAATATCAATATTTGGTTTTTCACTAGTAGTTACTAAATCTTCTAGATCTTCAGAATCATAATCAAAAACAAAAACGTCCCCTTCAGGATCTTCGATACTTTCCTCTTCATCAGCAGCCACTACTGAATACATCGAACCGATTAAAAGGCACGATATGCTCATGACCAAGATTAATACTTTTTCTATTTTCATATGCATTTCTCCTGCAAATTTTAGTAGGGTTATTCGCTAATCTTATATAATAATATTGCTCAAACTCAAAATGTCTTCTACCCATGAAAATTGGTAAAAATTCAATGATTTTCCCCTTACCATTTACCTTAACTTATCTTTAAGTTTCATAACCGTGGTGTTGATTTCATCCAATGTTGATTCAAGCGTACCAAGCGTTTCATGCACCTCGTCAGTAACTATAGCACCCTGAGGTGAAGGTATTATCATACCATCTTTTTCTAGAGTCCTTAAAGAGTATCTAATCATATGCTGGGGTTGCCCAGTTATTTGCGATAGCCGTATGATACCTATCGGGCCCTGTTCCTTAACCGTCTTTAAAACATCCAGATGTCTACCAAGTAGATTTAACTCTTTTTCTGCGACATTGGCTATACTTGATTTATTTCTTTCCTGCAATAAAACACCTCCTACGTTACTTGCTAACATATGTAATTCACTGGTTATATAATTTTTGCTCATGGATCCATTCGTTTTGGGCACAATTAAAAGAAAATTATATGACATAGAACCATTATTCAACCTCTCATGGCAATTGGATTCGCATTGTTGAGTATAAGCCCATTATATGAAAAGGAAGTATATGAGAGGCTTAGAGGAACGCCCGAAATAACTGAGGTCCACCCCCTCTTTGGAGAATATGATATCTTGTTAAAAATCGAGACTAATGACATCGATTCGATAGGTGGCGTAGTTATCAACAAGATAAGATCTATCAAGGGCGTTATGGATACAAAAACACTAATCGGAACTAAGAGTTTATCTGGAGAAACATAAGCTCTTTTATTTTTTTCTCTATATGAACAAGTAAAATATCTGATTCTATTTCGTACTGTGAACATTTCTTCTACAAATCTTGTTTTATGTTTTCCTTCTTAGTTTGATACTCGTTTTAATGTCAACATTTATACAGAGGGGAAATCTGAAAAATTCTATATATTTTTATGTAGATAAATTTATGTACCATGTATTCGATTCTGAAGTAGGGAGCAACATTTGAATAGAAAACTAATCGCATTATTGATAACGCTTTTACTTACAATTACAAGTATTACAGTCATGAGCAGACAAACAGAAATAAAAAATATAACATCGCCACTGGAACTGGATAAAGAAACAATATATGTAGACGGTGATAACAAAGAGGGGCCGTGGTTTGGAACACAGGAATACCCCTATCAACATATTAATGACGGAGTTCTAGATGCAACAGATTGGGGTGCCATCTATGTTTTTAGAGGCGTATACAATGAAACTTTAACCATCAATAAACCTATTAGTTTACAAGGAGAAAATAAGAACAATACCATTATCGATGGAATGTACGAAGAATGTATTGTTAATATCATCCACGATTACGTTAGCATCAACAATTTTACAATTAGAAACTCGGGAGGATATAGAGGAAATGCTGGGATCGAAATAAGCTCAGATAACATTTCTATATCGGATTGTATTATTTGCAGAACCAAAACTGGCATATATGCAGGTGATATAAGTAACTGCAAAATAAACAACTGCACTTTTTATACCAATGGAGAAGGAATATATTTAAAATCATCACATGAAAGCAAGATTAGAGACTGCCTATTCTGCCATAACGGATTTGGAATGAACCTTCAAAGTTCTGAGGAAATCAAAATAATTGATTGTTATGCGCATACAAATGGCATTGGACTGATTTTAAACAACTCTTCGAATATTGAAACACTACACTGTGCCATATACAACAACAATGACAACCAGGGGGGAATATTCATACATAGTTGTTCACAGATAGATATAGCAAATTGTAATATTCGTCATAACGGTTTTGCTGTTGACATAAAAAATTCATCATCCATAAAAATCACACACTCTGATCTTCATTGGAATACACACGTTGCAGTCGATTTGGTAAAATCCCTTGATAATATCTCCATTTCACATTGTGACATTGCACATAATTTCCGTTATGCCGTTCACACAACAGACGGTCCACTTATACTAACAAACAATAATATTTACGAAAACACTCTTTATGGACTTCACACAAAAAATTCGTTATGCGACGCAAGATACAATTGGTGGGGATATGCAACTGGACCGGCTTTAACAGGATTTGGACCTGCGGATAGAATAACTCGTGATCCATGGCAGGTAACATATTTCCCATGGAGTTCAAAGCCTTTAGAAAACATAGGGTCAGATTGGGACATCATAGATACTGAAACAAAGCCTAGTAATATTGTAAAACATTTTAATTTCACCGGCATCGATTCTGATAGTGATTCCATTCCAAATTGGTGGGAAGAAAAATGGGGCTACAACCCTTCAGTTTGGGACGATCATGCTAATTTGGATCCCGATGAAGACGGGTTAAATAATATCGAAGAATGTTACACCGATCAGTACGATTCTAGCCCCTTTCATATGGACCTATTTCTCGAGTTTGACTGGGTAGCATCGGGAAATCCAACAGCAACGAATAAACCACCAATCGACCTTATCGATGAAATGAAATCTAGATTTGAAGAACATAACATCACCCTTCACGTTGATATTGGCAGCCTTGGTGGTGGAGAGGAAATACCTACCACCACAGGATTTTCCCTTGATGAACTCCGTGATCTCTACTGGGATTATTTCCTGCACAATGATTTGGGTAATCCTAGAAAGGGAATTTTTCATTACGGTTTAATATGCGACTATGGCCCAGGTCCAGGATTTGCGTTTGTGGGATGTGATAATCTAGATTCATTTATCATTTCTGCTCAAAAGCTTGCAGATGGAAACCCTTCATTTAGCCGCGGTCAGTTAATAATGACAGGTTCTATGCATGAGGCAGGCCATACTCTTGGACTTTTTGCCGATGATTTCGGCGGTAACGATAATCGGAATGCTGTTCAGCCCAAATACAAAGAGTTCTGGTTGTATAGGAATTATAAGAGCTGTATGAACTACCGTTACACATGGAGGATACTGGATTATTCAGATGGGACACATGGCTACGGCGATTTTGATGACTGGGGAAACCTTGATTTTACATTTTTTGAAAACACACATTTTGAATGGCCCAAGGCTTAATCTTCCTTCCATTTTGTAAGGAGAATACCTGCTATAAAAAACACAGTCGCAAAAACAAGGACGAAAGCTGAGAAAACTAGTGTTTTATCAATATCTGCATAAATCATTGCATTTCTCATTCCTTCATTAACATAATACAAAGGTAGGACTTGAGCAATTGATTGCATGTAATCAGGCATACCCTCAAGTGGGAAAAAGGTTCCAGCAAGAAACATCATTGGAAATGTGATTGCCCCACCAGCCATATCCGCGGTTTCTTGTTCTTTTACAAACCGGCCAATAATCATTCCAATACCCGAAAAAAGAAAACTTGTTGCAATCACTAATAAGAAGAAAAATATGTTAATTTTAATACTGACGCCCCATACAAGAATTCCAACTAATAGAATCACTAATGTAGATACAAATGAAAGAAACAGCATGAATAACATTTTTGATAAAATCCATTCTGCCCGGGTTATTGGCATCGTTAACAGTTTTCTTAAAATCCCATCCTTTCGATATTTAGTATTACGTTCAATACTTCCATAAATACATGAGGTCATAATAGTAAAACCAATCATACCTGGTAAAAAGAAATCAATGTAATCAAAATCTTCACCAACAGAACTTTCTTCATTTATACCAATAATAGTTTCTCCACCAACAATATTCATATTTAATTGATAGATTACGCTGGCAAGAATACTTCTAAGAATAGAGGTTGTTGTTTGATCTGATGGATCAAAATAAAGTGTGAGATTAAAAGGAAGATTTGTATCATCAAATTCAATAGTGGGATCATATTGTGATTCAATATATTCTACCATAGCATCATTAAAACCCTTAGGAATTACAAGTGCAACAGGTTTATCTTCATCATGCATAA
>CAZXHI010000071.1:0-5187 GCA_964640555.1 uncultured Thermoplasmatales archaeon
TAGGGAAAACCAAAGGAAAGAAACTGATCATCAATAAAGGGAAAAATGCATTGATAAATTTAGATATAAACACTCTAAGAAATATCTGGAAAAACACTATCTGGGACATTATGGGCTAAACAGAACTCTTAAATGTAATTATCAAGTATTAATCTATCAATCTAGATACAAAGATTCTATACAGTTTTTAAATATCAAAAAGTAATCCCTCCAAAGAAAATTTTTAATTTTTTAGAATGGGATTTCATATATAAAAATCAGAAATACAAATTTAATCATTCAATAAAAAATGTACAGTTTTGAATAAATTCCTTGAAGTAAAATTTTCTTTTTGAATATCTAAGTGAATAATGTAGATTATATATTTTTTATAAACATTTGGATGATGATTCTCAATAACTCTAGAAATATAATTTAATGAATGAGAGTCAGTATGCTCTTTAAAGTTCAAATCATCCGTTGTAATTTTTTGTTCCACATAAACTTGGTCGGAATTATCTAACATATTTGTAGCAACTGCGATCATTGATATATTTGAAATGAGGATGATTAAACAAATAAGAGCCGAATAAAAAGATTTTTTTACGTTACTACTAAACAAATGATTGTATCTATCTTTAACGTTCAATTTGTCGAAATTATGGGAAAGTAATGATAATGAGTATGAGTTACAAAAAGTTTGAGAAAGTAGTTTTTGTTGATTCGTACACTTATGGATTTTCATCAACGCTTCCATAAGTGTAATCTTTTCCTCTTTAGATTTTATGAATGATGAATCTGCCATTAACTCCCGTTCTTTGATCATCTTATAATAAAGAAGATGAACTATAGGATTGTAAAAAAACAGTATTCTCAATGCTTGCAGAACTGGTTTGATAATTAAATCTTTATTTTTTATATGAGCAAGTTCATGTCGTATAGCCATACAGAGTTCTTTTTTAGATAAACAATGAATCAATTCTTTTGAAATGGCCAAAGAGGCGGGAAAACCAAATACAAAAGCATTGGGGACTCCATCATAAACAAATACTTTTATCATTTTGATTTTTAATTCCTGAGATAAGCTTTCAACTATTTTTAAAGCTTCAGGGTCGTTGCATTCCACAGCATTGAAATTTTTTAAAATAAATATTTTTCCAACGGCAAAAATAAAGATTAGATAAAAAATACATATTATTAACAATAAAGGATTCAAGATTAAAAAAAATGATACATATATACTATTATCATTTTCAGACCTTTGTTCTATTGCATCGTCAAATAGACTGGATATTACTTCATCTCCTTTTGCAGGATTTCTGGAACTTGAAACATATGGTAAATCATTTTGATATCCAGGAAAGATCTGAGAAATAAGATCACTTTGCTGCTCCGTAAAATGAGAGAGAAATGTGATACTTCTATACACAGGAGTATAGCACTTGTTTTTTATGTTAATAGAAGACATACTAGTTAAATCAGTTATTAAATATCCATCATTAATTAAAGGAGGTTCATAATCTTCTATTACAGTTTCTTCTATAACCATGACCACAGAACAATATTCTGCTTCAGATTCATTGATTAGAGTATCGCTTTGATTATAGTTAAGTATGGAGTCGCTTACGGCAATAAAGGAAAATGAAAAAATGGAAAATGCAGTCATCATAACCATTGAATAAATCCAAAATCTATTCTTTGGATGAGTTATGCTGTATCTTTTCATCATTATATGAGAAAAAATAAATGCAATGAATGTAAACAATATCGCTAAAGAAATTGCTATTATTAGTTCATACATTCTTTTTCATCTCATCTAATTTTTGCTTTAATTTGTTTATATCTTCGTCAGTATCAGAAAGTTCTTCTGATAAGTAGTTAATAGTGCTATTTTCAAATCGTCTTAATAATTCCCCGATAACGCTATGCACTATTGTTTTTTCAAGTTGATTTTTTGTTATTAATGGTTTATATATATAAATCCGATCTTTTTTATCCATCTTTTCAGCAATGATCTTCTTTTTGACTAGTCTTCTAATAATAGTCCGAACTGTTGAATAGGCTCGCCTTTCACCAATTTCTTCTAATGAACGTGAAATTTCTCGAGCAGATGCCTCTTCTTTATCCCATAATATTTCTAACACTTTGCGTTCTAGCGGACCAATATTTTTTATCATCAGTAGATTGATATCAATTTTTACATATTTATAATTTGTCACGTTACACAATGTAACTTATTTATATATTATTTAATTATTATATACATTTACACAGTTGAACTAACAAAAAATATTTATAGTAGTTCCGCATTCTATATTTTGTAGCGTTACATATTGTAACGTTTAAATGTGTAAACTGAAAGGTATGATGTTATGTTTGATAAAATGGTAGGTTTTCATGAACCTATTAAAAATATTATTCGAGTGAAATATAACAAAGATATAAATTTTAAAATAGAAAAAAATGGGTGGAGGCTGCTCTCTAGTTTTTTTCATATTTTTTCCTCCATAAAGAATTCCCCCAATTATAGAGTTCCTCTACCCAGCCTCCCTTAAAAATTATATGCAATAATATAGAAAAAGATGGTGAAAAGGCACATGAATGAAAAAGAAAGGATAATAATTAAGACGCCGAATAGATCAAAAATTATTTCGATTTTTATATTAATAATATTTGGATCAGGATTTCTTGTTGGAGGGTCTCTAATATACATAGTTACTTCGACAGAAAATTATGAACTCCAAGATCAAATACAATCAATTTACAATGAAAAAACTAATCTAGAGTTACAAAACGATAACTATTATTCTAATGGATCTCTACTTTCTAATCTTTATCGCAATGTTAAAGATTCTATTGTTGTAATCTCAGGTACAGTGACATATCAATCCTTTTTTGGATTAGGACATACAGAAGTGCAAGGTTCTGGTTTTACTTACAAATTTAATGAAGAATTTATAGTTATAACAAACAATCATGTGGTTTCCGACGCATCAGACCTTGTTGTTACCTTTGCAAATGGAAACGGGTATCCGGCTGAAATCATTGGATCCGATTCATATTCTGATTTGGCAGTATTATCAGTTAATGCACCCATGGAAGAGTTTTATCCTTTGGAAATTGTTAGTTCTTCCAACCTTGAAGTTGGTGACCCTGTTGTGGCTATTGGTAATCCTATGGGATTAGATGGAACTATGACTATAGGCATCGTCAGTCAAATAGGCAGAACAATTAGAGAATCATTGGCAGGAAGTTTTCCTATTGCAAATATAATACAAACTAGCGTTGCTATCAACCCGGGAAATTCAGGCGGACCTTTATTTAATTATCAGGGAGAAGTTGTCGGTGTTACTACAGCAATTATAGAAAATTCTGAAAGCTTAGGTTTTGCAATTCCCTCAAATACGATACTAAAGGAAATAGAGTCGTTGATTGAAACGGGTTCATTCAGCGATCATTCATGGTTTGGAATTTCTGGAGTTGATGTGACATATTCTATTGCTCAAGCAATCGGATCCGATATCACGTATGGATGGCTTATATCTCAAGTAACACAAGATAGTGCTGCAGACGATGCGGATTTGAAGGGCGGAAGTCAACAAATTCAAATAATTGATGAACGGATAATAATAGGTGGTGATATCATTATTGCTATTGATGGAAATCGCGTTACAAATGGTGATTATCTTATGTCATATCTTGAGGAATATACGTCACCAAATCAAATTGTCATTCTTTCAATCCTTAGAAACAACCAGCTACTTGACGTGCCTGTTACACTTGGAGCTAGACCAATGATAAATTAGATTATAGTATAAACCAGCATAACATGAATTTTGAAGAATTTCAATAGAAATATATGAGTATTAAAAATAAATTAATTGTAGACAAAATATTATATGTGATAACACAGTTTGTACCTCTTGTGATGATCGAACCCTTGCTGAGCCTTATTTGGCAGTGATGAAGATCTTGAGTACTGAAAAGAATCATTGCGTTTTAGCAGATATGCATACTAGGTATATCTGCAATTTTTTCTAAAAAATCTTATGGAAAAGTTTGCTAACAGTCGAATTGCTCATTTGTGAAGTGTAATCTTATCTTTTTTATAAGCTCTGGTGTCTTTCAAGCACTCTCTGCATCGAAACACGATACCGGCGCCAGAAGGTTGTACAAATATATCCTCACTATTCCAATCAAATTCCTTTCTACAATAGCAACATAATATTTTCATTTTAGTTCACACATTAAATGTATCCATTTCTGCTAGCGTTTCAGTATCCTTTACACCAGCTATCGTTCTAATCTTATTTGACAATATATCCCCAATAATTTCAAAATTCTCTGCAACTATTTTAACAATAAAATCATATTCTCCGAAGAGAGGATATACCTCTTTTACAGCCGTTACATCAGAAAGTTTACTGTATATCCAAAATTCATGTCCAGGTTCAACTTTTATTAGTACGAAACCTACGGTCATATATTACCCCACTTTCATCCATTCCCTATATTTTTAAACAATATAAACTTTAGGAAAACAATTTCCCCTGGGAATTCCAAATGAAGCCAAAGTTCATTTGGATTAATTGACCTGTCAATTGACAGGTCAAGATAAGACTTTTATGATCTGTGCGTAGAAGAGTGTGTTTTTAACATATGATCCGGCAGATTTTTTGTTTTTAGCCGGATCCCACATAAGTGACATGTTGTCCACTCAGGAGCTGATGAAGATTTAGGAACACATACACTTATCAGAAATTGATTCATCAACTCATCTACAGTTAATTGTTGACTCCGCGCAATCTGTTTAAGTGTCTTTGCAGTCTTTTCTCTAACTGTAATATTTGACCAACCTTTCTCGGGCATGATATAAGGAAATACAAAACGGGAATAAAAAGTTTGACAGGTCAATTGACAGGTCAAGATACACCACTTTTATCGTTAACCATACAGTTTTAAATATCAGAAGCACTCATTTGGAAATCCCCCCCTGAAAAAAGGAAGAGATATTTTTCATAAAATTCCAACAAAATCGATTACAACATCACCTGCATAAAAGTAGGGATTGTTTCTACAAATTACGACAGTGCTATTTTCTAGCCATACATCGAAGATGGAATTGGAGGTAGTGTCGGAGCCGTTGGTTTTGATTGTTTCATGAATTGTCTTATGTCTTTCTCTATTCCCTCTGCTGCCTCATAAAGA
>CAZXHI010000072.1:0-1727 GCA_964640555.1 uncultured Thermoplasmatales archaeon
CGAAGAAACGCAGAAAGAAGAAAAGAAAAGAATACAAAAAGATAAAATCATAGGCGAAGAAGAAGACGAAGAAAAAGAGCAGGAAGAAGAAAATGAGTATAAAAAAGGAAAAGACGAAGAAAAAGATTACAAATATGAAGAAGATGAAAGAAGACGATGAATATGAAGATTATTCAAAAAAGAAACATAGAAGATAAAAACATATAGCCAACCTGAAAAAGCAGTTATGAAATTTTAGATTTTGGGGAAGAGAAATGGGTTTATTCAAGAAAGGAAAGAAATTTAGGAAAAACCATAAACCATCATTTGGTACTGGAGATGAACTGCGGGAAACTTATAAAGTATCATACAGCACTGCAAAAGATTTGAGGAAAAGAAAAAAGTAAGTTATTTTGTTTTTATAGGTTTAATATTTGTCTCAGTATCGGAAGCAGGATAGTTAATCTATGCAAATTCTTGACCAATCTGTCCTCTTTCTCAGGCTTCGCATCCAATCTCACATTTGGCAGTGCCTCATGCTCTTTTGTAGGTGCAGAATGAGGCGTTGGTGAATTGTCTGGTGTCGGGTGGTAAAAACACAGTGTTGAATAGAGTGGTGATTAATCGGGTGTTCCGATATTTTAAATAATATAGTGAACATGTAATTTCTGGTGATAATGTGCCAATTGATGAAAGTAAGTGGAATAGAAAAAATGAAGTTGAAGAGTATGCTGACAAAGTATACAATTTTTTGGATGAACACTATCCCAATGCATATACCTATGCAGAAATATCAAATGGAATTGGATTGGAAAAACATTCTGAGGCGCTGGGGTATGATTGGGCATATTGGTTGAGAATATCAAAGACATTAGAGGAACTGAGTAGAATAGAAACTAAAATTATTGATGGGAAATCGTATTATAGAGCAAAAAAATAGTGGAAATGATTACCATTACAGATATATTCATATTCAGTCCCGAAGCTCACAGGATGTGTAGAACGATTCATTCAATCATGGTATTGTCCTTGTTGTCTCACAAACCAAAAAGTTCTGACATAGACAATTTACTCTTTGTAAGATTATTATGATTATGAAATTGTAGATTCGAGAGGGAAATAAAATGGTTAGAGGGCTTGGTAAAACTAAAGTTAAGAAAAAGCCATGGAAAACAAGAATGGAAAGAGACATAGTGTTTAGCAAAGATATAAAAGAATCAGGTCTTCAAGGTGGAAAAGCAATAGGGGAAATTGTTAAACTAAAAAAAGTGAAAAAATGAGTTGGTTTCATCATATATGTGATTGTGGTTGTAATATTCACGATGTTGAATACACCAACGAAGTAATTATACTGACTTGTAAGAGGTGTGGTAAGAAGGTGAAAAAATGAGTAAAATCACAGAAAAACATAGAAAAAAGAAAAAACAGACAGAAATAGATAAAAGAATGGCAAAAAAAGACCCTCGCATCTAACTGTGAATTGATGTTATGATTTATTAAGTTGAGAAAGGGGTGAGTGGAAGTAATATTTTTGGATAACTTTTATTATGTGAAACAATTATCACATTTTTAACAAATGAGGAAAAAACCGTCCATACATTCTACAGAAAAGGAGACAAAACTGGCGCAGAAGCCATCCCTTATAGAGGACGACATAGCTGAGATATCTCAGAGGATTATGGTGGAGCTTGAAACCGCAAGTTCTAAGGATTTATCAGAAGCTAAATATGCAAAAAAGATATTACAAT
>CAZXHI010000073.1:0-15223 GCA_964640555.1 uncultured Thermoplasmatales archaeon
AAATTCATCTGCCATGTACTGATCTACAATGTTTGATAGGTAAATATGAAGATCACTGCCTGATTGAATAGCGCCTATTATTCCCTGGAGAAACGATTTGAATTTTTTTGAAGGAGTGTTTTCAATGGCGTGTTTTAACGCAGTAATCGTATCGATCCCCATTACATCGAGTTCTTTGATGATTTTTTTTGCTTCTATTTGTACTTCCCCATAGACGTCGATTGTTGAAAAAGAGCGAAATATATCTGCGGGTGAAACACCCGCTATTGCCATTGTGCTGATAAAATTCACTGCATAGGGTAAGAATCTATCAATATTTGCGGCTCTTTTTTTTATGTAAGAGTGTGGAAGGTATTGACACATCCCCCATATACTAAGCGGCACAAGTGCAGGTAAAAGAATCGCGAGTAATAAAGTATTAATGGAAGGGAAAAATAGATACAGTAGTATAGCTGAGATAATGGTTGTTATAACTCCCAGTAGTATAGTCATCAAAAACATCGAGAAGTATTCCTGATATAGCATGCTGATATTGGCTTGTTTTAATGTAATGTTTTTTTCCTGAAGCTTCTGTTTTGTTTTTATTGAAAAAAATCTATCAAATTTTCCTAGGCAGAAGTTTGAATATTTTGTGGATTTCATTCAGAATCGCCTTTTGCCCTTTCTAACACGACATCTGGTTCTTCGCTATAGTCTGCTACAACCTTTCCGACTTCCTTATAGGATCGTAGATTATTTTTTCTCATCCATTCCAATACTATAATTCTATTTTTAAGCTCTTGAACGAGCTGCTCATCGCTCCATCCGTTCTTATCTTTAGTTCTATTAAGTAATATGCTTTTTGATTCTTTCTTAAAATGGTCCTCTGATCCTGAAACCCATGAAAAAGGGAGTGTAAAAATTAGTTTGCCTGTACTAGGGTCCATTTTTATTATTTCGATAACATTGGTGATTCTTCGTGCAGGTTTACCATTTATCATAGTAGATTTTAAAAACACGACAAGATTAAGGGAGATAAGGAGGGCTTTTGGTAAAGAAATAGGGGGGTTTTCTAGCCTTTGAACCAAGGTATGAAGATCACTTGCATGAATTGTTGAATATGAAATATGACCAGTTGCCATAGCTTGGAAAAGAGCATAGGCTTCTTGCCCACGTATCTCACCTACTATTACGACTTGTGGCCGCTGACGTAAGGCCGCTCGAGTAAGATCAAACATGTCAATATCTTTACTAGTTTTATGTTCTGCAGATTGAGAAAAACCAGTTCTTGTTGTACTTGCTATCCAGTTCGCATGGGGAAGCATCACCTCCCGAGTATCCTCAATGGAAAAAATCTTATATGCCGCTGGTAAAAAAAGTGCAAAAGCATTCAATGTTGATGTTTTCCCTGAAGCGGTACCCCCACAGAAGAGAATAGACGCACCATTTTCAATAGCAAGCCAGAAATATGCAGCCATCTCCAAAGACATTGTACCGGTATTAATCAAATCAATTGGAGTAAAGGGATCCTCTCGAAATCTCCTAATAGTAAATGTTGAAAATGGCGTCACGGTTTTAGCCAACATTACTGATAGTCGAGACCCATCATCAAGTTTCCCATCGATAATTGGTTCATAAATTGAGATTTGTTTACCGCAAATCTGAGCCAATTTCACAGCAAAAGAATCCAATTCATCAGGATTTTCAAAGACGATGTTGCTTGTAATCGATTCATATGTTTTATGATAAATAAAAAGGGGGATATTGGGACCGTCACAAGAGATATCCTCAATACCTTCGTCATGCATCAAAATATCGATTTTACCATAGCCTACAAACTCTTGAAAAATATAGTAAAAAATTTTATCTTTAGAGGTCTCGCTTAGTTTAATATGGCTATCAACAATAATTTTTTGTAATGATTCATTAAGCCTTGTTATTTTTTCAGCGGTGTTAATTTCAAAAACATCAATAGTAGTACTTAATTCAAACAACTCAATGAGTTTGTTTTTTATTTCTTCTTCCTCTTTTTCCAACTGAGGCTCATGTACCTTATATACGTAGGTCTTAATATTTTTATCAAACTTGATTACCCTGCTCCCAAGGCCTTTCCATCCAAAACCTATTCGTTCGTCCGGCTTCTCTCTGTTTTTTATCTGCGGCCCTTGTTGATCGCTAGATACGAAATCTTTCGACTCGTCTATAGTTTTCTCTATGAATGGCATTTGTGATTCTTTGGTTTTTTCAGATGGTTTTATTACCTGCTGTATTTTTTGAAGCCCTGTTGTTTCTCTTTGAACCATCACATTATCGTTTTCTCTTATCAATCTAGTGCTGAACTCTTGGCCATCCGTCTGGCCCATATCTACATCTATTGTTTTTATCCCAAGAATATTTTCTGGTTGCTGTTCCAAAGCTGACATAAATTTTAAATCGGGATTAGCAGTTGTAATGGAGGGAGCTGCTAATCCTGACTGTTCTCCCTTCCCTATGTTTTTTCCGCTTATACTGTCTAGGGGATGCAGGTATGTTGAAATAGACGTTTCAAGTTGTTCATCTAATAAATCTTTTGCTCTCTTAGCTTGTGTTTCTTCTAGAAAATTGCAAACTTGTTTTTCAGATGTAGTATCCTTTTCATCTTCGCTTGCATTATTTTTCTCATGTTTTTTAAGAAGAGCATCTGTATTTTCTACTATCTCTAAATGAAATCCAACAGTTTTTTTATTAAAAATATCCATTGAGCATGCAGCTGGCTCTAATTCCTGAGGTTTTTCTTCTTTTTCTCTCAGCATTTCCTCTTTTCGAAGTATTTTTATAATCTCAGATTCGTCCTTCATTGAGATCCCCAAAAAAACAACTTTTCATATTTGGAGATAACAGAAATCTTCTTGGCAGTATCAACTGATAATACACTATCCATCTGATGAATCCCATCCTCTAATACTATCTATCTAGATGTCCAGGCTTGTAATGCTAATACATTACATTAGTAATGAATATCTTAAAAGTATAAAATATTAACGGAAAAAGAATTAAAATTATAGTTTAGAATGATAAAACACCACAGATTGAGTATTTTACAGATTCGAATTTGTTTTTAAGGGGGAGGTAACTAGGTATAGTGGAATAGACGATTATATATTATGTAAAAACATTATGATTTTATTGTTGTGGCGAGAAACATGCAAAAAAAGTTGGTATGCTTATTAGTTTTTTTACTGGCATTTTCATTTGTATTTGTTTTTCTATTTGATACGGTAAAAGCCGCTGGGTCTACCAGTTTTGTCGATGGTGACAATGCTGTGGGTCCTTGGGATGGCTCACATGATCATCCATTTCAGTTTATTCAGGATGGTATTGATGCAGTACCGGAAAATGGCACTGTATATGTTTTTGCAGGAATCTATCGCGAGAATATATTTATAAATAAAACTATCAATGTAAATGGTAGTGGTAAAGGTAATGTGATTATTGATGGCTGTGGAATTGAAGATGTTGTGAATATTTCTGCTGATCATGTGACTGTACGCGGTTTTACAATCAAAAATGGCATATGTGGTATTAGAATATATAATTCATCTGATAGTATTATCACGGAAAACACTATTAAAGATGCAGATTATGGTATCTTTTTAGGAAGTGTTTTTAACAACTTTATATATAATAATAATTTCTTGAATAATACGCAGAATGCGTATGACCTGGGGAGTAACATCTGGGATGCTGGTTATCCCTCTGGTGGAAACTATTGGGATGATTATACTGGCGTGGATGGTGATGGTTTTGGTGATACCCCGTATAGTATAGCTGGTAATGTTAGTCTTGATGAGCATCCGTTGATGAAACCGTTTACTGTGTCGCCTGTTGCTGATTTTATTTATTCTCCGTCTAGTCCTACTACTCAGGATGTTATTCAATTTACTGACAAGTCGGTGGACTCTGATGGATATGTTGTTTCCTGGCTTTGGGATTTTGGGGATGGAACAAATTCAACAGACCCTAATCCGATGCATTGCTATGTTGATGACGGGACGTATGTTGTTACTTTGAATGTTGTTGATGTGTCTGGAGGAGTGAATGTAACCTTTCGACGGGTTGTTGTTTTAAATGTTAAACCAGTGGCGGGTTTTGTTTATTCTCCTTTTATCCCTACTGATCTGCAAATCGTGACTTTTAATGATACGTCGGCTGATTTAGATGGATATATTGTTTCCTGGCTTTGGGATTTCGGGGATGGAAAAACGTCTACGTTGCAGAATGCGACACATCAGTATGTTGATAATGGATCGCATATTGTGACTTTGAGTGTTGTTGATGATGATGAAGCAGTAAATGAGACTTCCAGGCAGATATCAGTGTTAAATGTTCGGCCTACAGCTAGGTTTACATTTTCACCGTTTCTTCCAACGACTAATGATACGATACAGTTCACAGATAAATCAATAGATAATGATGGAACAATGGTTTCCTGGAGTTGGGATTTTGGGGATAAAACTACTTCAAATATAAGAAGTCCTGCTCATAATTATACCGCTGGAGGAACATACCTGGTATCTCTAAGGGTTACTGACAATGATGGTGCTAGTGATACAGAGACAAAATACGTTACCATCTTTATTTCACCTACCCATTATGAAGATTTAGAGGGATCCCCTCTCTTTGATTACGTTGTTTTTACATTTTTGGGAATAGCAATTGTTATCATCATTTTGGTAATAAGAAAATATGCTTAAAACATTCTTGTAACAAAAAAATATTTTGAAGATTGATAAAACAGATTGTGATGGTAATAATGAATGAAAAAGAAGCAGATATATTGTTAGTGGAGGATAATCGAGACGATGAAGAATTAGCAAAAATCGCCAAGCAAATTCTCGTTAAATCAAATTCAAAGATATGAATTTATTTAGATTATAATTGAAATATGAAGGTGAAATTAACTTCTTGATACTACTAAAAGCCTTTAGAATCAGATATTTCTATTCTTACATAAATAATGTTATTCATTCTGGTTTTCATAAAAAATATGAGTAATTTTACCTAAACCTTTTATACTGGAAAACCATATATTGTAATGCTTTTGTAATGCATTTAAGAGACGGGAAATGGGAAGATTCAAAATAAAAATAGTAAATTTTGGTAAAGTTTTCCAGTAAAAAACCCACTAAAATAAAACTGTAGGGAAAAAATGACAAAGATAATGGTAGTAGATGATGAAAATGATTTAAGAGAAATGTTAGGTTTAATGCTAAAAAAAGAAGGATATGAAATATGTATGGCAATTAATGGTGAAGATTTTCTGGATAGATTAGATGGTTTCCAACCAGATCTAGTAACACTTGATGTTATGATGCCTGGATTAACCACTATTGAAATACTTAAAAAAATAAAGGAAAAAAAATCAAATCCAAAAATAATACTTTTAACTGTTATAAGATTTTCAGAAGAAGAAAAAGAAAAAATCCTAGAAATGGGTACTGTTGTTGATTATATTACTAAACCATTTGATTTTGAGGATTTTATACAAACAATTAAAAAACATTCATCTTAGATTCTCAAATTAATATTGGGTGGGATGTATTGGAAGAAGCAAGAATTGTTCAAGTAAATAGTTGGAAAGAATCACAAAAAGAAAAAATAAAATGGGAAGATTTAAAAAAAGATAGAGGCGGTGAAAACACAGATAAAAACAAAAAAGACAAGATACTAAAAACAAATATTAAAGGATTTGATGAGTTATTTGCAGAAGGAGGGCTTCCGAGAGGGAACTCTGTTTTAGTTGCTGGTGGACCAGGGACTGGTAAAAGCATTTTTTGCAGACAGGTATGTTATAATTTAGTTTCAAACGGTAAAAACTGTGTATATATAAGCTTTGAAGAAAACAATAAAAGAATAATTAAAAGCATGAATAGCTTTGGATGGGATATAAAACAATATATAGAACAAGGAAAATTTATAATCCAAAACATAAATTCTCTTGATATACTTAGGATGAAGTTTGGATCAATTGGCGGTTCTGGTTCTGCTGCAGAATTAACCCAAAAAATTAAACCACTTATTATACCAAAAGAGTTCCATCCGGAGGTACTAGTTATAGATTCACTTACTGCAATTACTGCTGTATCCTTCACCAAAGATAGAAATTATCGCATATATCTGCAACAGCTTTTTAGTTTCTTTGAGGAAACTGGTGCAACAAGTTTTCTTATAACCGAAACAGATATGATACCAACTCATTATAGCGAAACCGGAATTGAAGAATTCCTGGCAGATGGAATAATAGTTTTTTATAATATAAAAAAAGAAAATACTCGTAAAAAAGCAATAGAGGTTTTAAAGATGCGCTATTGCCAGCATGAAACAAAAGAATTTTTAATGGAAATAACTGAAAAAGGAATACAGGTTAATTCAAATAAAACAGTATCAATTAACTAAACTAAAAAATGTCAAAAAGCAAGCCTTTTATCTCCGATTAGAAATAATAAAAGAAAAAATAAAAAGAAAGAATTAAATTATTTAAATCAACTATGGTCATTATTCAATGCAGCATCTGATGCTATTTTTATTCATGATCTTAAGGATCTTTCTATAATTGATGTCGATGATGAAACATGCAAACGTTTTGTGTAAAAAATATTACAGATTCCCTCGCCAAAAACAAGTGCAAAGGTATTTTCTATGCGCTAAGTCGATATAAGTTTGCACCGAAGAATCGTCTTGGTTGGATTATGTATACTAATGATCATGAAGAAAGTGAGTCGTTGATTGAAGAACAGATCATTTCTTTTGACAAAATCGTTGATTTAAGAAAAAAAGGTATGAAATCAGTTCAGAAAGTTGCTATAGGGGGATAGATAATATGGCTAAGATAATGGTGGTAGATGACGAGCCAGATTTAAGAGCAATGCTAGATACTATGATGAAAAACAAAGGTTATGATACCGAGATGGCTGTGGATGGTTCTGATTTTCTTGAGAAGATCGATAGTTTTAACCCCGATATTGTCACGCTTGATGTTATGATGCCTGGGATGACGATATGGGAGATACTTGGAAGACTGAAGGAAAAGAAGAGCAATCCGAAGATAATACTGGTGACAGTTGTACGGTTTACAGAAGAGGAAAAAAAGAGTTTATACGAAGCAGCAAACGTAGTGGGTTACATCAAGAAATCATTTGAGATTGGCGATATTATAGATACCGTCAAAAAAACGTTAGAGCAAAAATGATCACTACTTGCGATTGCCCAAATTTCGCTCATTTTTTTCATATATCTTGCAGTGTCGTAAAAACCCTTATGTTATGGAGCATATAAATAAAATCCAAAAAATGAGTAACTTAACATAAGAGAAAAAGCCTGTTTTTAGTATAAAACACCCACTAAAATACCTCTTATTTCGTTTGGAAAAACTGTCCAATTGTCAGTATACGCATTGTTATCTCCTTTTGTCATAAAGCCCTCATATGTAACCCCAATTATCCTGTGAGCTATCCATGTATCTTTTTTCTCAAAAATAATGATATCACCGATATCCAACTCCGAAGAGTTACATTTTTTATATATGAGAATATTATTAGGGGCAATCGTTGGTGCCATACTATTTGAAGTATTTACCGCATTTGTTAAACAAAGATTGTCAGTGTTTTCAATATGCAATGTACATTTTTTTGCATTTATGTCATTCAATCCCCAGGTATGTGATAAACATATCTGAGAGCTTGGAGAAATATGTCCCAATGAAACATCAGCTGTATAATAAAAAGCGGTTACGAAGAATGTTATAAGGCATGTAATAAACACTGCAGCTATCCCTATTGTGAACCTGTGGCTTGGTTTTAATGCATCTGGGTTAACCCGTATTCTCATTTTCACATTACATATCAATTACAGAAACATAACATTTATAGTTTAATAAACATATCCATCTAGTTATTTCTGCTTAATCATGCGAAAAGGATAAAAGAACTACATGAAAGGATGTCAAGCCCTAAGCTGCATTCCACAAGGAAGTGTAAATATTGAATGACCATCTCTTGATAGAGGTGCTATAAAATTATAGATATGGGAAAAAATGAAAAAACACCTAATTGTAATTGGAATAGCCGTTTTGCTTCTGATTGTTGGATTAAGTGGATGTAATGATCTGGGGAAATTACTAGACCCAATAGTTCAACGAGCCGAACCTTATACAAGTAAAATCGTACGAAATGATATTAGCCTAAGAGCATACGTCAATTCAATTATTAAGAACTGTACTGCAGGAGATAGGGAGTGTCAGGTTAATGCAGTATATAGATATATAGTTGAAAACTATAATTATGTTCCTGACCCCGAAGGAGTTGAGCTTATACAAGCTCCTCAAGAAACAATACAAGTCGGCGGAGGAGATTGTGAGGATTTGTCTATCTTGCTAAATTCGCTATTGGAAAATATTGGTATTAAGACTTATTTGGTTCTGACCGACACACATGCATACTCTTTAGCCTATGATATAGACACGGATAATCTCTGGAATTATATAGAGCAATCACTTACTAAACAGGTTGAAAAAGAATTTGGTGAGAGTATAAGACAAACTTATGAGAATACATTTGTTCTTGAGGGATATAGTAGTTGGTATTATGGAGGAAATGGGACTCCAGTCGAAAATTTTGACACCGATTACGTAAATATAGGTTATGAACTAGAATCATCTTGCCCAATAGATTTTTATGTAGTGAAATCTAAAGATGATTTTCAAAATCACATTGATGGAGAGAGTTATACTCATTATACTAGCTGTCAAGAGGAAAATGTTTTATCTTTAACAGATGCATGTTCACATTTGGTAAACTATGGCGGAATAATTTTATTTAATGATAACTGGGAAGATGCTACAATACAAATTGAAATTGAATTCTATTTTCATCCCTCATTTTACAATTTGTTTGAAGATGAAATCATTACTTACTATTCAATAAATGGAAAAAAGTGTATAGTACTGGATTGCACCGCTGGGGAATATGGATATCCTGGTTATGATGCGGGATTAACAGGGGAAAAAATCGCTATTGATCCAATCACGCAGAAATATTATTATCTTGTATAAAGTCCTGATGATCGGAAAGACGATTATGTAATTGTAGATTCGATGGAAGGCAAAACGATAGTTGCTTCTGCTAAAAATCTGGATAATACCAAAGTGTTACATTTCCGATTGTCTAATAATATCAATATGATTAAGTAGAGGGCATTTGCAAATATAGCAATACCCACTGGAATATGCGTAAGGACATGCTTGTGGTTTTTCACATAGACACTTGAAAATATTCCATCCTTCAAATGGTCTACTGAACTTAATATCATCAAGTCCTTCTTTTAACCATCTAAAATCATGTGGACAATTCTGACCTTCCATAATTTCCGTAATTTGTTCTTCACTGTATCCGTATATTTGTCTCCCCATTTAATTATCAATTGATAGCAGTTAAAATGAACTTAAGTAACTGATGTTTAAAAAACAAACAATTTATGGAAATCTCGTTTGAAAAGTAAACCGACAATTTTAATAGTAATTTATGATTCATTACGTAGGTAATTGATTATGAGTTTTACTAAACATGAAAAAGAAATTATAAAATTATTATTAGAAAACGGAAGAATGACCGACATGGATATTGCTGGAAAATTAAAAATATCTGCTCAAGCGGTTGGAAGGACAAGGAAGAAACTGGAAGACAACGGAGTCATAGAAGGTTATTCTTGTAGCCTAAACTTTGAGAAAATGGGAATAAACATTTTTTGCTTATGTTTAATACAACTAAAAAATAAATTTTATAAAGATAAAAAAAACCACGAGGCGATAAAATTCTTAAAAAATATTCCCGCAGTAATATCTTCATGCATGCCCTCTACTTCAGAAATATCTGTAATATCAATATATGGTTTCAGAGATGCTAAAGAAATGGAAAGATACTGCTATTTGATAAAATCACAAATGTATGAGTATATTGAGTTCATTGGAATATATCCGTTCTCTCCTGGTAACTTTATAAAGAATAGCCCTAATCAACTTATTAGTTTAATCCTTGGCGATAAACCAAATGTTCCAACTTCCTTTGAAGAATAAATCCAAATATCTTAACAATGAACTGATTGGGATTTAATTTATTTTGCTTCGGCTAAAACTTTCATTGTCTTTATAGCATCACATTTGTAATTATTCTGTAATTTTTCCAAAATGTCATTTTCCCACAATAAGTATTTATACCATCAGTTGCAGAGTATAACATGTATTGGTGGTGAAAATAATAAAAGATGTAAAAAGAATCATGATTGTAGATGACGAACCCGATTTTAGAGCAATGTTAGATATTATAATGAAAAACAAAGGTTATGATACCGAGATGGCTGTGGATGGTTCTGATTTTCTTGAGAAGATCGATAGTTTTAATCCCGATATTGTCACGCTTGATGTTATGATGCCTGGGCTGACAATATGGGAGATACTTGGAAGATTGAAGGGAAAGAAGAGCAATCCAAAGATAATACTGGTGACAGTTGTACGGTTTACAGAAGAGGAAAAAAAGAGTTTATACGAAGCAGCAAACGTAGTGGGTTACATCAAGAAACCATTTGATATTGATGATATTATGGATGTTGTTAAAAAATTCGTATCAAGAACATAGTGGGCGCATTTTAACTCTTTTCGTACCGTTTAAAGTGAAAGTTAGCATGCATTTTAGGGGATGGCATAGTTGGGGAATCCCTCGTAATATTTTTTTCTGTTTCTTTGCTTGACCTATTCCCTGTTCCCCCTGTAACTTAGATATAGCCTGCCTTGAATAGAAGAAAGATGACTGTAAGGATTATCATAATCACAATTAATGCAATCCAGGGAGATTCTTCGTAAGATGTTATTTCTGGTTGATCTTCTGATTTTTCTAAATTTATTGTATACACTGTAGTATCGGTTCTACTGTTATTTTCTGTATCTTGGACGTTTATACTTAAAGTATAGGATCCGTTTGTTAGGTTTGTTTCTAATGTGTATATGAATATTTTATTGTCTGTCGTGCTAAGATTAATCAATTCATCATTTAAGGTTGCCCGGATTACTATCACAGTTTCATTATATGTTATAGTTATTGTTGGATTGGAAAAATTGAAAATTGCCCCGTCTGTTGGGTCAAACGTCGGTGTTAATATTGTATAGTAATAGGCAAATTGATATTCTGTATCTGGATCGTCTAATACATATATCTTGCCGTTCTCTCTCCATATCATATCTGAGGAAATTACCTTTCCATCTGAGGTTTCAACTGTGAGATTGAAGATACCAGCGTATTGATCCGTTAATTCTATGTACACCCAGTTACTCTTATTTATGTTGACAGTTACAATAAAGGAATTATTCTGAACATCCATTACAGTATCTGTGATGACCCCCACCTTGTGTGTCACCTTTGATATAGCATCTGCTTCTACATCCCAAATGAAAAGCTTATCTAAACTGCCATTTACAGATATCAAAAACGAGACATTCCCACTTATATTTGTCAGGCGTTCGGAGTTTAATACGCCATTAGGATCAGTAAAAACATCTACTATTCCATCTCCATCCATATCGTAAGTGGAGAAGTTATATTCTAAACTAATGTTGAATAGATTTTCTACCTCTTCTTTACTTGTAACTTTTTCTTCTATAGGGAGTGGAGGAATATAATGTTCCCCACTGCCAGGTCTCGATTTTGTAGTAAAGCTCCATGTATAGTTAGAGATCATAAAGTTACCATCTTCATCTGTTGAATTCCATCCTATGGTAACCTGGTATTGGGTGTTATATTCAAGGTTGTATGATGGATCAACAGTTAGTGTTTTATTGCTATCACTCCAACTGAAATGTTCATATATGGAAGGGGATACAACAAAGTCGTTTTCAACAGTAGTTTGGTTCATTGATTTGTCGAAAATTACAACAATGTTGGTGGGTGTAGATACTCCAGCACCTGTTGGTGTAGCCGAAGTAACATTTGGCAAAACAACTAACGGAAGATAATCTCCTCCATTCTGTATAGATGTAGTTCCATAATATGGAATATTGGTATCCCCTATTTCATCTCGCGAAATGTTCCAGGGATAGGTGTTATTATTACCATTATCTGCTCCGTTATAATCGCTCCAGTAGTTTCCGCCTAGATACTGCCCATTCATTATATTCGTGCCAAGTTTTCTTGTAATATTCCAGGTGTTGCTTCCAGTATCATTTACATTATTTGCATTGGCAAAATAGTTGTTGTAAATAGTGTTGTGGTTTGATGATGAAAGATTGATGCCCCACCTAGAATTATTGTAAACGCGGTTAGAGAATATAGTGTTGTTTGATGAATTGAGAAAATAGATTCCATCCGCAGAATTATTGTAAACTGTATTGCTCGTGAGGGTGTTATTGTAGGAATATTGTATGTATATGCCATGAGTGTTGTTCAGTAGCGTGTTCTCAGCAATGGAATTGTTGTAAGATGCACGAGTAGGATTAGTTGCATTTCCACTAATGAAAATTCCGACTCCACTGTTATTGGATACTATGTTTTCCCTGACGGTGGTATATGCATCCGCGATCCATATCCCTGGATAATTTCCCGTGATGTTTTCATCGTTATGCTCTAACGTATTTGATGTTAGATTGTTGTGTTTCCCACCGTCAAAAAAAATAATAAAGCCATTATATTCATTTGAATAGATGACGTTGTTTTTGATGACATTATTGTTACTAGTTTTAGTAAGACTCATTCCAACCATGTTATCTGATAGATTATTGTTTTGTATTGTGTTGTTTGTAGACGCATTTAAGTGGAGACCATGGTTAGAATTCTGATAAATGCAGTTACTATCGATTGTGCTGTTGCTGACATTTCTGCATTCGATTCCATATCCAATATTATTGTAGATTGTGTTGCCGTATAACGTGATATTTTGTACAGTAAATGATGTGCTATAAATGTAAATTCCCTTGGAGCAATTCGTTACGTTCATGTCTTGAATGGCTGTATTGTTTGCCTCTATGCTTATTCCTGTGCCATTCATTCCATCTATGATCGCTGAATATCTAGCCTGTAATGTTATGCTTTTGCATATGAGAATGTTTTCATGATATGTTCCATTAAAAGCAATGAGCGTATTGCCAGTAGAAGCATTATCGACTGCACCTTGTATAACAGAATGCCATGTGCCTTTATTTACATTATAAACTGTTGAGTTTGGTACCAACGGGTGATAGTCCCCACCATTTATTATAGATCGGCTGGCATTATAAGGTAAAGACGTATTTCCTAGTCCGTTTCCATTGGTATCCTCTCCGTTATAATCATTCCAGAAGTTACCGCCAGTGTATGACCCGCCAACTATATTTGTACCGAGTTTTTTTGTAGTATTCCAGGTGTTGTTTCCAGTATCGTTTACATTATTTGTGTTGTAGAAACAGTTGTTGTAGATTAGGTTGCCACTCGAAGATTGCAGGTAGATGCCATATTGGGTATTTGAGTTTGCGGTGTTGTTTGTAAGCGTGTTGCCACTCGAAGATTGCAGGTAGATGCCACTGTAGTTGTTTGATGCAGCGTTATTTACGAGGGTGTTATTGTTAGAATCTTCTAGATATATGCCATAGCAGTTATTTGATACGGTATTGCCAGAGACGCTGCAATGCTCTACCTCGCTGAGATATATTCCTGCTTTATTACTCTCAGTTGCTCCTTTCACCGTGAACCCGTTTATGTTCACATAATCTACGGTTACATTAAGGACATGATCATTTGAATTTGCAGCCTGAATAATACAATTTACGGAGCCATTTTCAGATTGAATGGTCAAACTCTTGTTAACAACCACATTTTCGTTATAGAGTCCATTAAAAACAAATATTATGTCACCATCTGAAGCATTGTCAATTCCTTCCTGAATTGTTTTCACATGATTTGCATCATACCAACTAGGATCAGCATCATCGTCTACGCAATGTAAATCAAAAGTTACATTCAACGTCTGCCAGTAAAAACTTTGGTATGGATCAGGATCAAGGAAGTAGCAATCATAGCTCATATTCATATCCATTCTAAAAAGTCCATTGGGCCGGTTATTAGTCGGCCCTGTTCCCCAACTGTTCAACATAGTCCAATACTTATTATCTGGATCTTCGTCATTATATCCAATGCATATAACTGCATGACCACCGCCATCTCCGTTAACCCACGTATGGCCGCAAGAATAGTCCGGATTCCATATATCGGTTTCGTTATAATTACCCCAGAAATCAGAAAAGATATCCCAGTCAGAATCAGTTGGCAAATAAAAGCCGAACCATACTGCTTTATTTTGATTAAGAACACTTTTTATGTTGGCTATAGCAGTTGCATTGGTTACGTCATGTGTTATAATTGTCTCTTCATTGATGGATGTGATAGGATATCTGGGGTTAGCGGAAATAGTGCCACAACCTGTGTTACATGATGCATCACCATCTTGCCAGTATGCATTTGTGTTAGACCAAGGAATGGCTTTACTTGTATTTTCATAAAAATCTGCCAAATCATTTAGCCAACCTCCATCACAGCAGGTTTTATTAATCACACTAGATCCACAGGAATTTATATACTGTACAGAAAGCCGGTCTTTAGTTCTTTCTTGAACATCAAGAGCGATACCTAGAACACCTGTCCCCGCCCATGCCCAACAGTTACCACAAATACCTTGATCACGTTCATCTGGAATGTAATCTAAATGGGATAAAAGACTGAAATTAGTCCCCCCCAAAGATCCTTTGAAATTCTTTCCAATCCCCTTTTCAATACCAATCCTTGGGGCATTATTATATAATCTAATCCATTTAGACCTGGTTTCGTAATCAGGTCTCATAATTGGATACGCGTATTCATCGTCCTCTATCTCACATGTACTACATTCACCTGTAACTAGCTTCACTCCTTGTATTGAATTAACGTTATCTTTTTCAATTGGCGAAATATGGGAACTTGAAAATCCTCCATTAGCATAACTAAAAATCACTAAAAGAAATAGAAAAACTATTGCTCCAATTATCATTGTTTGTTTTTTCATTTTCCCTCGCAATCAAAATGGAACAGTTATTTATAGAGTCGGACAGAACCAACATATGGCAAACGTGTTAAAAACTCTTTTTAGTAACGAAAGAAGAAAAGGGAGAAAAAGGTTTAATTTTACCTTTTTCATTTTGTCCTCCTAGTCAATACAC
>CAZXHI010000074.1:0-5416 GCA_964640555.1 uncultured Thermoplasmatales archaeon
GAAATGGTACTAGACATTATATGAAAGTTTTATCAATTGAATAATATTTACTTCTCGAATAATGGAAAGTGATCGGAAGTTTTTCAATTCATATGAAGATGATTTTCGTGCCAAAGAATATTCAAAATTAGAATTTCAAAATACATATTATTTAGCTTTTAGAGATTTACCAGAAATCTTCAGAAATTATGTAAAAGGAAAACAAGCGATTGATTTTGGTTGTGGAACAGGAAGGTCAACACGTTTTTTGAAAAAATATGGATTTGAGACCATTGGAGTTGATATATCTAAGGAAATGATTAGTTTTGCTAAAAGAATTGATTTACTTGGCGATTATAGGTTAATCAAAGATAACGATTATAAGGGATTATCTAAGAAATCATTTGATTTCATTCTTTCTGCGTTTACGTTTGATAATATTCCAATGGAAAAAAAGAAGGAACTTTTTTCAGGACTTAATCAACTTTTAAAAAAGGATGGAATACTATTAAATCTTGTTAGTTCACCTGAAATGTATACATATGAATGGGCATCATTTTCAACAAAGGATTTTCCTAATAACAAATATGTAAAAAGTGGTGATGTTGTTCCCATTATTACTACTGATTTTGCAGATAAAAGACCATGTTATGATATATTCTGTTCCGATGAGGAGTATAAAAAAATCTTTTCAAAAGTTGAATTGGATTTAATTGATACTTTAAAACCTCTTGCAAAAGGAAACGAACCTTATAACTGGGTGAATGAAACAAAGATTGCTCCTTGGACTATTTATGTTTTAAAAAAAAATTTCTAGTTATTACTCCAACACCTAATTATAATTAGCAACTATTACTAGTTTTTCTACTTACTAACTCTAATCATAACAACTCTTAATTAGAAAATAAAAAAGAAAAGAAGAAGATCTGTGGACTTTTACTACAATTTAAATAGTTGCCGTAGCAGTGGGAACAGTTGTGGATGATTCTCTAGGAAGTTTAGGAATGGTGTGTTGATTGCTTTGGTTTTTGGCATGCTGATTGCTAATGGGTCTGACCATTCACTCACTGCCCCATTTTCATTCTTTGCTTTTACTTTGATTTCATAAGAGCCTTTTTCACTCCAAATTTTGGATGCACTGCATTCATCTCCTGAATTATATGGACCAACCCATTCACTAAAATTACCTTCACCCCAATCAAATATATAATATAAATCTAGATCAAAAGGATCTACTGTACTACTAGAAAAAACATATTCTCTACCTGGTTTACCTGTTGCTGGTCCAGAAGGCCTCTCAGGTTTGAATGGTTGTTGATTAAGATCACTTTCCCACCAGGCAAGTTTATCCTCAAAACTAGCACCAACAAGAATATCAATATCATCATCGCCATCAATATCACAAACAAAACCAGGCCAAGCACCCTTAAAAGAAGAATCAATTACAATCTTTGTCCATTCAAGAGGATTGCCGCCATCATTTCTAAAAATCGCAACATCATTAGCTTGTTGAGCAGTACCAATAATATCAACATCACCATCACCATCAATATCAACAGGTAGACCGATACAAGCTCCATTAAAATTAGAAGCAATAACTTGTTTTGTCCAAGTAACAGGTGTTCCACCATCATTACTCCACCAGGAAATCTCACGTTCAAAATAAGCAGCACCAACAATATCAATATCACCATCTAAATCCAAATCACAAATTTCTGCCCTGTGCGCTCCATCGAAATCATCAACGATAACATGTTCCTCCCAAACAATTGGATCACCACCAGAATTTTGCCACCATATAATCTCATCATCAAAAATTGCAGTGCCTATAACATCCAACAAACCATCATCATCGATATCTCCAACTCTAACAGATTTAGCACCAACAAAATTATAACTAATGACTTGCTCAGTCCAAATTATTGGATCTCCTCCATTATTACTCCACCATGCTATTTGATTATTATCAGTAGATGCGCCTAGAATATCAATATCTCCATCCATATCAAGATCATAACAATATGCTTCATGTGCAAAATCAAAACCAGATTTTATTATATATTTACTCCAAGATATGGGAATATCACCTTCATTTATCCACAAAGCAATCTCGTTAGCAGTCCCAGCAGATCCAACAACGTCAACATCCAGATCGCCATCTATATCAACAGCAAATACGCTAGTTGCACCATCAAAATTATCATCAATTATCGACCTAGTCCAGGTAATAGGTTCTCCACCTTCATTATGCCACCAAGCAATAAAATCACCTTGTTCAGCAGCACCTAATACATCACAATCACCATCATTATCAACATCAACTGCGTGAACACCAAATGCATAATCAAAAGCATCATCAATAATATGTTTGTCCCAAGAGATATCACATGACCTAATATTTTCATTTTCTTTAAAACCTACAGAAATATATTCATTACTACTCGTACTTGGTAATATTATTGCAATCAACAGCATCATAATAAAAAGTCCAATTAATTTTTTATTCATAGTTTCTTGCGCCTCCCCTTGATTATTATAATGGCATTATGTATTATAAATTTTGCCAAATAAATTAATGAAACATTTTTAACACTACATTTGGAGAAAGTATATACACCAAAAGCATACATATCAACGGCAATAAAGGTAAGGAGGAAAAATTCTTCATATATTTGTCCCCCACTCTCCCCTTTCCAAAACCGAAATCCCCAAATACTTTTTGTACGTACGTCATACGTCCTATGTCCAGAAGAAAAGTTACACTGCGTTTAAACAGCAAAGTCGTTGAACAAGCAAAAAATGCTGGTATGAATCTAAGCTATTTTCTTGAAGTAAAACTAGTAGAATATCTGGCTCTTTTGAATGGTACGCCGAGGAGGAGATTTGAACTCCTGAGAGGCAATGCCTCACGAGATTTCCAGTCTCGCGCCGTTCCAGGCTGGGCCACCTCGGCAAAAAGCAAATACAGGGAATAAACCTCTCCTTTAAGACTTTTTCCAGATAGAAGGATACGTTCCCTTATTCATCAAAACCCTTTCAATATTGGCACACATTCCAGTATCTTTTTGAATGATATCCTCAGTAGATAGCAAAGCATTTACTAATGCAACACCCTCTCCCTTCAAAGTTAAAACAGCAACCATGTCTCCTTTCTTAATGTCTGTATCAATCTCCACTACTCCAGGTATTGCCAGACTTGCCCCATGACAAAGTGCATCTACGGCAGAATCACGAATGACAATCTTTGGAAGATGATCTAACAGCCGCTCCATCGGAAGAATCTTTGAACGGAACTCTTTCTCATCCTCCTCTTCTTTCCAAAAAACATAGGCGTCCTTTACATCATGTAGTATTACCGAATCCTCTTCTCTTAGATTTCCAACCCTTGTACGTCTAAGCTCTGCAAGATTGGCACCACATCTTAGTTTTCTGCCAATGTCAACGCATAGTGTTCTCACGTAAGTTCCTGCTTCACAACCAACGCGAAACAACACTTCCCTATCTTTAATTTGAATGACCTCCAGATAGTAGATACGCCGTTTTCTCCTCACTCTTTTAACCGCAGATCTGACTGGAGGAATTTGGGATATGTCTCCAACAAAGCTATTACAAACATCTAATATTTTGCTTTTATCTGCACTTTTATGAAGTTTCATCACTCCGATATATTCCTTGCCTGCAGACAGAAGGACCTGTAGAGCCCGTGTGGCATCACCAACAGCAATAGGCAAAATTCCCATTGCATTGGGATCCAGCGTACCGCCATGACCAACCTTGTCGACTTCAAGTATCTTTTTCAACCAAGCATCAACCTGGTGAGAAGTTGGGCCGCGGGGCTTATCCAAGTTAATCATACTGCAACTAAGTAATTCTTTTATACTTCGTTCATTTGGTGATTTTCCATAATTCAGATTAGTTTTAGCCTGGACTTTGATAAGGCGTTTACGTTTTTTATCTGAAGGTAAAACATGCTTTTTATCTGCCATTTCAATTCAACAGAATAAAAACCACATATAAAAAGTATTTATCTCTTGATTTTTTGAGTGATAAGGTCTACTATCTCATCAGGTGTCTTATCTGCGGAATCAATAACCAGGTCATATATGGAGGTATCTTTAAGATCAATGTTGTAATATTTTTTATAACGCAAAGCCTCGCTTTTCTCCCTATTCAACATCTCTTGTTTTCTTTTTTCTACATCCCCGCTCTCACGATTTACAATGCGCCTGACTCTTGTTTCTACATCCGCATCCAATATCACTTTCAGGGCAGGTATATTATTTCGATATGCAATCCATCCAGTAATTCTCCCCTCAACAATGACATTTCCATTCCGCAGGATTTCTAGCTGATAATCATCCAGTTCTTTATCAACCTCTTTGTGCGTCTCACAATAACTGCCAAATTCTTCTAGAGACATGTTATATTTATTTGCAGTCTTTCGAAAAATATCTCCGGAATACACATATTTCAATCCAATTTTTTCACTCAAAAGTCTCCCGACAGTACTTTTGCCACTGCCCGGAGTTCCACTTATTGTGATTGTTATCATGAATCCAATTATTTCAAAGAAGGCATTATTTTTCCTTTAGTCTCCTTCCACCAGTCTGACCAGCTAATCCACTTTAATCCTTGTCTTATTATTTGCCCTACTACCATGGAAAACATCATGTAGATCCACAGCCATGATTGCATTAGGAAAGGTTTATAATAAAGTAACACCCCATTTGCCCAGGGGACCGTAAAGTAATAGTAAGACAAACCTCCAAGAAAATATCGAAGCCACATAAATATTGGTACAATGAATATAAACAAAAAGATCATGGGCTTCATCATTCCACTCTGTGCTTCCGTCTGTTTTTTCATGATCTCGGGTTGCATCTTCATAAGTTTGTTCACTCTGTTTGTGTTACCTTCCTTGCGTGCAGCTGTTACTTCCTTTTGGAAAGCCCTAGACATTTCTTGCATCTCGCCCATTTTTTTCCAATCTGCAAAAAGATTATTGAAAAATGAAGAGAGTGAGACGACTAGTATGCCAGCAAGAATTATAGTCAGAACAGGGCAACTACCTTCAAATCCGATTAAAGGATAAAATACAGAATCAAGAGTTACAGCAATTAATGAACTTATGTTCGGGTCGGCAAAAATAAACATCATTACGAACATAACTAGCATCATCGTCAGAAGTTGACTTCCCTGTGCCGCTTTGTCATCTATCCTTCTCATTTTATCCTCTTATTCCAATACTGGTGCTGCATCCTTCACAGCATCCTCTATAGCATTATCGTGGTTAAATACTATCTTGACTGTTGCACCTGAAAGTGTTGCATATGCCATGGCAGCTGCTCTATTCATCTGTTGATGCTCCGCAATTTTTTCTTTGGAGTCAGGATCCCTATTACGAGTTATATCTTTTGATCTTCTGTTGTAGATCTCT
>CAZXHI010000075.1:0-26017 GCA_964640555.1 uncultured Thermoplasmatales archaeon
TGGCACTCCATGCTTTACATTGCAGTATTTGCAATTTCTTGTGCATATATTACCTAGAATTAAAAAAACAGCAGTTCCACGACCAAAACATTCTGCGATATTGGGGCATCTGGCCTCCTCACAAATAGTATGTAACTTAGCATCTCTTAACATAGACTTGATTTTAGCAAAATCCGCCCCCCCACCAATTTTCACCTTTAACCAGTCCGGATGCCTTCTCATAAATGCAGTGATAAAAGCATCCATTTATAGTTATTTTGTTTGAACAATGAAAAACTATGGTTTATACGCCCATAGTTACTCTCAAAAGATCACGTAATCCTGGCGACAGCCCTAAAATGATGATGCCTATTTTCAGAAGATTTACCAAATTCATATGATCCTTCAGATCTTCCTTATATAATATATCAAAAACATATATGACTAAAATAATTAAGCTAAATTTTACAATAGGGAATAATGGTGGCCATGTTTCCATAAGAAAATTGGATGCAGGATGTTTTTCGAGGTATCCGGGTAAACCCATTTTTAATGGATCATAAATGCTGATATAACTTGTAATACCATCTACCATGTGACCAACAATCATTGTCAAATTTAACGGTTTTTTATAAACAGCAATTTTCTCGTTATCCTTGTATTTAAGTGATACAAAATATACCATGGCTGCAATCAGAGTTACTAGACCAAATATCAACAAAAAAACGTCGAAACGTACCCCATTAGAAAATCCCCATTGTTCTCCTGCAATCCATCGAGCAATTAAATACAAAGAGGGTGTCAAAAGAAATAGACCGCCTGAGAAAATAACCGTATTTACTGTTTGGGTTTTTTGTTTAAAAAATTTATATAGAATTGGTAGAAAGGCAAAAAATGAAAGAAGATAAAATACCAATGGATTGATACTATATGCACCATAATCTATTCCTAGAGTCCATACTATTGTATAGCAAATATCCGCAAAAACAAAAATTGAAAGTGTATATGCTAAGATTGTTTTGGGTGATTTTTTCCTGGATAATTCTTGCAGACAATATCCCACTACCAAAAAACCCAGAACATACACAGTAATCTGAATATAGATCAAAGGTGAAATAAACCAATACACAAATGGTTCGTTGAAATAACCGGTGTCTTCTATCACTCTTGCTACCGGACCAAATATAATATAGGGCAGCAATGCAAGACAAAAAATCCAATCTATTGAAATTTTTAATTTCTTTAGGAGTTCATAGATTGCATACAGAACGATAACAAGCATTACACCATAGGTTAGCTCAGAAATCAAAGTATATCCTTCGTTTGCTTGCACTCCATTGCACCATACCGTCGTTCCAGCAGCATCTGATACAATCGGTCCCCAGTAATACTTCCATATCCATTGATCGTAAAAAAGGCTAGGCATTAATATGCATCCAGCTAGGATAACTCCAATTATTGCCAGGAATGCACTCAGAATAATAACATTCCAATATTCGTTGTAAATCTTCACCACTTTCATTTTTTCTTTATCTGAAAGGAAAATATAATATATTAAGCTCTTGGTTCACCAATTTGACAATGCAACGATTTACAAAATCAAAAACGATGGTGTTTCCCAGAGAAATCATCGTAGGGCACAAGGCCACATCTCAAATCGCAGATCTTTGCAACCGAATAGGTAGAGGAAACTCTGCATTAATAATTGCGGATAAAAAAACTAAGAAACTATCAGGAGATGAAATATCTAAGATTCTCGCTAAATCAAACTATAAAGTAAAACAAAAGATAGTCTCCGCACCAACTGTTGGTGAAGCAAATGATGTCATCGAATATGCCAATAAAAACAACATGGATCTCCTATTGGGAGTCGGCGGTGGAAGCGTCATTGACATTACAAAACTTGTAGCCTATGAGCTTTCTAAACCATTTATCAGCGTGCCAACATCTGCAGCCCACGATGGGATTGCATCTCCTCGTGCATCATTGAAACATAGAACGGGGTCTGTTTCAAAAACAGCAGTATCTCCTCTAGCAATACTTGCTGATACGGCCATTATCTGTAAAGCACCATATAGAATGCTTGCATCTGGCTGCGCTGACGTTATATCAAACATATCTGCAGTAATGGACTGGGAGCTAGCCCATCGGTTAAAAAATGAAGAGTTTAGCAGTCACGCTGCAGTACTTGCAAAAACAGCAGCCCAGCTTCTTATAGATCATGCAGATGAAATCAGACCAGATACAGAAGAATCAGCATGGCTTGCAGTTAAAGCTATGATTGTATCTGGCGTAGCAATGAGTGTGGCTAGTAATACAAGACCTGCATCTGGGGCGGAACACATGTTTTCTCATATGCTGGATCATCTAGGACCAGGCATCATGCTAAAGGGTAGAAAAGGAAAAACGCCACTACACGGCGAACAATGTGGCATAGGTGCCATCATGATGGTCTATCTTCACGGCGGCGATTGGGAGGAAATCCGAGATGCTTTAAAAAAGATAGGGGCACCTACCACTTCAGGAGAGCTAGGAATATCAAAGAAAAAAATCATTGAAGCGCTGGTAAAGGCCCAAGAAATACGGCCAGAAAGATACACAATACTGGGAGAAACGGGGCTCACGGAAAAAGCTGCTAAAACATTAGCTAAAACAACAGGAGTGATATAATATGCCATTAGTAACACTAATAGGAGAAAAACTAGCAAAAGAAGGTGCCGAGTTCATCTATCTGGGACCAAACAATGAATGTAAAAGCTGCAAACTGAAAACAGTATGCTTCAACCTAAAACCTGGTAGACAATACAAGATAACGAAAATCCGAGATAAACGACATAACTGTAATATACATGTTGGAACTGCCATAGTTGTGGAAGTCCAGGAAATACCCATCATTGCTGCCATAGACAAAAAACTAACAGAGGGAAGCATTGCAAAAATTGAGAAAAATGAATGTACAAACATTGGATGTGACCATTATGAACTATGTCATAACAGAGCATTGCAAAAAGATAAAAAATACAAAATAACAAAAACCTATGAAAATATAGACTGTCGCATGGGATATAATCTGCAAAAAGCAGAACTGGCCGAATAATTAACTAATGGCAAATTACGTTATATATCAGTCCGTCTTCCCCCTGGAAATCTCCTGTTCCAAAGGTTCCTACCCCATCTCTAACAATTTTTCCCCAGTGGCTAACGTTTACTTCTGAATTGTCATGCAAACTATCTGTAATCTGGGCAACTCCTATGCATATCACAGAGGTGCCAGACGTTCCACAGTTCCATATCTCGCCAATAATTTTTATCTTCTCTGGAGGATTCTTTGAAGTGTCATTTCCATCATACATGACATACATCGTATTATGTTCATTTTTCAATATTCGTCCTCCGCTAATCCCAGTAGTCTTATCCACAACTATGCCTTTTTCTAATGCCTGTTCTATTGAATCTGCAGTTTTATCTCTAAGCTCGTTTTCACTCATCATCACAAGCGTTTTAATTGTCATAATAGTGAGATATGCAGGATACTTACCATCAATTCTATAGGTTAAACTACTAAATTTCTCCAAACCCAAAAGTTGTGAACCGCTATCACGCTCTCCAATATCTTCACACCAATCCACACCTAGGAAATCATGATGAATATATGCGGTATTTAACTGGTTGCTACTAAAAACAACAGCAAAAATAACTACTGCGATAATAAAAACTGCAATAAGTGCATATATTCTGGTCTCTCCAGCACCACTCTCACTAATCACATTTACAAATATTCCTGCATATACTTTAAACTAACGAAAAAAGAATTGAGAAAAATAGAAAAACAAAACCATATGATAAGAAATAACAGTCTTAAAGCTTCTAATTCCCTATATAGATTTTATTAAATTTGCAATTTCTTCACGTTTGTCCTTTTCACTGGGCAACGTAATAGATGCTTTCCACCCTCTTGTACCATCTTGAAGATAAAAACCTCTAGAAATAGAAATAAACTCATTTTCCCCCCTGTCGGTTATTACTTTTTTCCTAGAGACCTCTATAAAGTTATTACCAAATTTTACTTCTTTAGCCTTTACCGTCTCAAACTCCACCATATTATCTCTTCTCCATACAAATCTCACATATAATGTCAGACAACAACCAAGTAATATAACTCTACTTATTTATGATTCTTACGTTTTTAAAAAACTTTGAAGGAAAGTTATTTTTTCAATCCTACCTCCTTTTTGATTAATTCTGCCTTGTCTGTTTTCTCCCAAGTGAAATCTGGATCGTTTCTGCCAAAATGCCCATATGCAGCAGTTTTTGTAAAAATTGGCCTTCTCAGGTCAAGATGTTCCAGAATGCCACTAGGCGTAAGAGGAAAGAACTCTATAACAAGTTTCTCTATCTCATCATCTGGAAGTTTATTGGTTCCGAAACACTCTATATTGATTGAAACGGGTTCTGCAACACCTATTGCATATGCTAGTTGAATCTCACATTTGTCTGCTATACCTGCAGCCACAATATTTTTAGCTATATATCGAGCAGCATAAGCGGCGCTTCGATCCACTTTTGTGGGATCTTTTCCAGAGAAGGCACCACCACCGTGTCTTCCTATACCACCATACGTATCAACTATGATCTTCCTACCAGTTAAACCAGCATCTGCATAGGGGCCACCCCTCACAAAAGCACCTGTGGGATTTACATGGAATGTGGTGTTCTTATCAATCCAATCTTTACAAATCGGTTTTATTATCTTTTTAAGTACATCATTCCTTATTCTGTCATGCGATATTCCACCATCGTGTTGGGTCGACACAACAATTGTATCTGCTCTAAGTGGTTTACCGTTTTCATTATATTCAACAGAAACCTGGGCTTTACCATCAGGTCTTAAGTAGGGAATATCACCATTTTTTCGGACATCTGACAATCTTTTTGTAAGTTTGTGAGCAAGTGAAATAGGTAGCGGCATGAGCTCCTTTGTTTCATTACATGCAAAACCATACATCATTCCTTGATCGCCAGCTCCCTGTTCTCTATGCAAACCTTTTCCCTTAGAAACCCCTTGAGAAATATCCGGGCTTTGCTCTGTAATCTGAACCCAAACAGAACATGTCTCCCATTCAATACCGTATTCAGATTTTGTATATCCTATATCCTTTATAGTATTCCTCACAACTTTTGGAATATCGACGTAGCCACCAGTTGTCATCTCACCAAAAACCATTACTCCACCATTTTTTGTACCCGTCTCAACTGCAACCCGTGAATATTTATCTTGCCCTAATGCTTCATCAAGAATAGCATCTGATATCAAATCACACATCTTATCAGGGTGTCCTTCAGTTACTGACTCCGAACTCATAATCATCTTTTTTTTCGACATTAACATACCCCCAGAAAGTTAACATTAAACTTCCAATATCTGTGAAAAAGTGGAAACGGAAGTGAGGTTATTAACTTTTTTAAAGAAAATGAGGGGCGTGGAAAACAGATTTTGGCCACCGTTTTGAAAAAAAAATTGAACAAACCTCGTCATAATCAGTTGGTCCAAGATGGTCATAAAGTATGGAAAATCTCACAAGAAGTCAAAAGAAAATACACTCACACATAAAAAACATTAAAGAATAAGGGAGAACCTTATTCGTTTATTTTTCTAGTGATCCAAATATCCTCGGTAAGTGCATCATAGACATTTTCGTCAGATATATCTCTAATTGGCTGTGTTTTATCGTAAAGAACGGTTCTTAATCTCTTGTTTTCATCCTTAGCATAATTTAGAATGGTATTTTTCTTAAGTTGCCAGTAATGTGTGCGCCACTCCCTACCGTCATACAATGTTGTCTCTTCCCTTTCAGTGACAAGCATGCCTTCTTCCTCCAAGATGTAAAATAACTGCCTATCCTCTGGATCCAACACATTATCTATAACACGATCGTCAAATCCAAATATATCCAGTACAAATCCAGCATCTCTGCGTGCCTCTTCTATACCTACTCCAACCCTATTTGCTATTGCTCTTGACAAAGCATCCAATGTTATAATATTCATAATCTCTAAAACCTCTTCTCGCATTTTTTTTTCAAAATTTTAGTTCAATATGTTCTATAGCTTGTAGTATATATACTTTTCCATCATTTTGATGTTTGACTACAAAAAGAACCTTCAGGATTATGGAAATGGCATACAACAACCACCAAATTTCATAAGATTTATATATGCTAAAACGGTAGTAGTTGCCCAATGAAGCAAGAAGATTACACCAAGGGACATCCCGGAGAATGGCTTTTACTTTTTAATGACGAAATCATCGACCACAGTGCCAATGTAGAAGACATGTTAAGGTTAGCCGAAGAAAAATACCCAGCAGATAAATTTCCAGATGATGTTATAAAAATATCAAAAGTATTATCTGGCAATATTCGTTTACACTAATTTAATGTCAAATCAAAGATTCGTATTCGACTATTGTAGATATCCCGTCATTCCCGTAAAATTTTTTCATAAGGGTAAGAAAACACCGTTCATAGATGCTTTACTAGATTCGGGTGGAGATTTTATCGTTATACCTATGCCCATAGCGAAATATCTTAATCTGAAATTGAAAAAGGCTGGTTCTGTCGATACTGCAGGTGGTACAACATCATTATTCAAAGCGACACTAGACATGATCATCGGCAAGGAAAGTAAAGCCGCTATTTATGAGAACAGCCAAATACACGTTTCTGCCAGAGACGACATACCTGTTCTATTAGGCAGACAGCCAATCTTTGAAGATTATGAAATAACCTTTAAGAAACAAGAAAATCAACTTATTTTAAAATCAGCAAAAACTGTAAAAAATATCTAGACACATTTCTAGACAATAGGTTACCAAAGATGAATAAAATTACATCTTAATAATGTAAAAAATCGTGACAGTTACTACCTCAAAACCCAAGAACACAGCACATAACATATTTATACAAGGATTGGTATAGCGGGTAGGCTGTTTCAATAGCAATGTTAGATAGAGTGCAGTATATAACGAGTAGAGTATGGTATAGCTTGAGTCCCAGCCTATAATGGGCCTGTAGCTCAGCTAGGTAGAGCATCTGGCTTTTAACCAGGTGGTCAAGGGTTCGAACCCCTTCAGGCCCGCTTGAATCTTGAAATATAAGGAGGAGAAAACATACAATGGCTACGGAGAAAAAACATTTCAACATAATGAACCACAAGTTGGTCCCTCTTCATATGATTATTTCTGAGAAGGAAAGAGAGGAACTGCTTAAGAAATACAACATAGAACCTAGTAGATTACCCAAAATTCTGGATACAGATCCTGTTTCGATTTATATTGGGGCAAAACCGGGACAAATTTTAAAAATTATTAGAAAAAGCCATACTGCAAAAGAAGCAGTCTCTTACAGACTTGTAGTGGAAAGTAACAAATGATGGGTGTAGTGAATGAGAGAACTTGTTGATGCTTTTTATAAAAACCGTAGCATAGTAAATCACCAGATTGCATCGTATAATGATTTTTTGGAACATAGATTGCAAAACATTGTTGATAATGCTATAATTGGGCAAGAAGAAGAAATGGAAAGAGGGTTCATTTACCCTGAGATCGAAGGATATAAAATAAAATTTGGCAAGGTAGCAATTGGAAAACCCGCGGTCAAGGAAGCAGATGGTACCATTAGAGAGTTAACACCTATGGAATCCCGTCTACGTGATTTAACCTACGAAGCCCCACTAACGTTAGAGTTTATACCAGTTAAAGATGGAGTAGAATATGAACCAGAGGAAGTAAGAATAGGCGAACTTCCCATCATGATCAAATCAAGAGCTTGCAACCTAGCTAGACATGTAATGGAAGAAAGGAAAGATCATGAGTTTTCAGATGATGAGTACAAAAAAGAGTTACAAAAAATGCAGGAAGATCCACTAGACCCAGGTGGATATTTTATTAGTAACGGCACGGAGAGAGTGCTTATCACTGTTGAAGATCTTGCTCCAAACAGGGTGCTTGTTGAAAAAACCAGGAGATATGGAAGATCTATAGAAGTTGCTAAGGTTTTCTCCCAAAAGGAAGGATATCGTGCTTTAACTGTTGTCGAGAAGAAAAAAGATGGCATGTTAATGGTATCACTTCCTACAACATACGGTCAGATACCATTGATGATATTATTGAGATCATTGGGCATGGAGAATGACGAGGAAATCGTTGATGTAATTAGTGTGGATCCTAAAATGGAGCCTTATGTTCTTGCCAACATCGAAGAATGTGCAAACGAATATGGAATAACAACAAAAGAAGAGGCTATTGCATATCTTGGTAAAAGATTCGCCGGAGGACAGGCAAAAGAATACCGTGTCAGAAGAGTCGAAGCGCTGATGGACAAAAATCTTTTACCCCATCTTGGTAACGAACCAGAGGATCGGCTTACAAAGGCTATTTTCATGGCCCGTATGGGCATGGCTGTATTGGAACTAGCGTTGGATAAAAGAGAAGAAGATGACAAAGATCATTATGCAAACAAAAGGCTAAAACTTGCTGGAGATCTGATGGAAGATCTTTTCCGTGTTGCCTTTACAGCCCTATGCAAAGATTTGAAATACCAGATCGAAAGAATCCATGCAAAAGGAAAAGAAATAAAGATCAGTTCATCACTTCGTTCAGATGTTTTAAGCCAGCGGATTCATCATGCTCTTGCTACTGGTAATTGGGTCGGTGGGAGAGCAGGGATATCACAATTACTAGACCGTACGAGCAATCTAGCCGTACTGAGTCACTTAAGAAGAGTAACTTCCCCCCTTACGAGATCTCAACCACATTTCGAGGCTAGGGATCTGCATTCCACTCAATGGGGCAGACTATGTCCAAACGAGACGCCTGAAGGACCAAACTGTGGTCTTGTAAAAAATTTGGCACTCACTGTGGAAATCTCAGAGGGTTTTCGCGAAGAAGAAGTTGAAAGTATACTCAAAGACCTTGGCATTAAGGAAATTACCAAGAAATCTACGGGCACTAGAGTTTATCTCAACGGAGATCTAATAGGGATGCACACCAATGGCAAAGAACTAGTACAAAAACTGAGAGAAAAACGCAGGAAGGGATTGCTCAATAGCGAAGTAAATATTGCCTATTACGAAGAGGAAAATGATGTAATAGTAAACTGTGACTGCGGTAGACTTAGAAGACCTTTGGCTGTTGTGGAAAAAGGTAAACTTCTGATTTCTAAGAAAGATATTAGTGATCTGAAAGAAGGGAAGAAAAAATGGATTGACATTACAAACGAAGGTATCGTAGAATACATAGACGCGGAAGAAGAGGAAAACACCTTAATTGCATTGAAAGAAAAAGATATCACGCCTGATCACACCCACATGGAACTAGATCCGATGTGCATTCTTGGCATAGGTTCATCCCTAGTTCCCTATCCCGAACATAACTCTTCACCCAGGATTACCATGGGCGCAGGTATGGGAAAACAATCCCTTGGTTTCGGTGCTTCAAACTATAGAATAAGGCCCGATACCAGAGGTCATTTACTGCATTATCCAGAGGCGCAACTTGTCCAAACTCACCCTGTTAAATACATGAAATTTACAAGAAGACCAGCGGGGCAGAATTTCATAGTCGCAGTAGCATCGTTCAAAGGTTATAACATGGAAGATGCGCTGGTGATGAGTAAAGCCGGCATAGAAAGAGGTCTTGCCAGAAGTACATTTTTCAGAACGTATAATAGCGAGGAAAAACGATATCCAGGCGGCCAAGAAGATCATTTTGAGATTCCGGACCCAGATTGTCGAGGCGTAAGAAGTGATGACACATATATGAATCTAGGCGAGGATGGTCTTATCTCACCAGAATGTTATGTTAAAGGCACAAATGTACTAGTGGGAAAAACTTCACCACCCAGATTCCTTGAGGAACCTACAGATTTTCTGACACCTCAAAAGAGAAGAGAAACTTCTGTAACTGTTCAGCATGGTGAAGGTGGAACCGTTGACAAAGTTATGCTCTCTGAATCAGTTAATGGTTCACGGATGGTTAAGATAAAGGTACGAGAACAACGCATACCTGAATATGGCGATAAATTTGCATCTAAACATGGTCAGAAGGGAGTTATCGGATTAATAGTTCCTCAGGAAAGCATGCCTTTTAATGAGCAGGGAATGTCCCCTGATTTGATTATCAATCCACATGCAATCCCTAGCAGAATGACGGTTGGTCACGTGCTCGAAATGATAGGGGGAAAAGTAGGAGCTTTAGAAGGAAGAATAGTGGATGGCACAGCTTTTAGCGGGGAAACAGAAGAATTGTTGAGAAAAGCATTAGTAGAAAACGGGTTTAAACACAACTGCAAGGAAATCCTATATAACGGAGAGACAGGAAAAACATTGGAATGTGACATATTTGTAGGATGTATCTACTACCAAAAACTTCATCACATGGTAGCAGGCAAGATACATGCAAGATCCAGAGGGCCAGTTCAAATACTAACCAGACAACCTACAGAAGGTAGAGCCAGAGAAGGAGGGCTTAGGTTTGGGGAAATGGAGAGAGACTGCCTTATAGGGCATGGAGCATCAATGGTTATAAAAGATAGGCTACTGGACGAATCAGATCTCACGATAAAATATGTATGTAGTACCTGTGGACATATAGCAATACACGATAGACATGGAGGATTACGATGTCCTATATGTGGAGACAAAGCAGATATCTATCCAATTGAGATGAGCTATGCATTCAAACTTTTGATAGACGAATTAAAATCGTTGATTATTGCACCAAGACTAAAGTTAGAATCGTTAGTATAGAATACTATATTTGTGTAGGGTTAAACATGGAAAGGGTAAGAAGTATAACGAAAAAAATTGGAAAAATAGAATTTTCATTACTTTCACCAAATGAAATCAGAAAAATGAGCGCTACGAAAGTTATAACTGCTGACACATATGATGATGATGGATTCCCCATAGCAATGGGCCTGATGGACCCTCGTTTAGGGGTTATTGAACCAGGGTTGAGATGTAAAACATGTGGGCAAAGAGTAGGTAAAGACAAATGTCCCGGACATTTTGGCCATATAGATCTAGCTATGCCAGTTATACACGTAGGACTCATAAAAACCATAAGAAATTGTCTACGTTCAACATGTAGAGAGTGTGGACACCTATTATTAACAGATAAACAAAGGGATGAATATTTTAAAGAGCTAAAAAGATATAATCAAGAAGAAAGAAATACAACCTATCTCCTTAAACAAGTTATAAAAGATTGTGTAAAAGCTGAAAAATGTACTCGCTGTGGTAGAGAAGTAGGTAAAATAGAGCTGGATAAACCAACCTCTCTTAGAGAAAACGGTAAAAAACTTACGCCCTCTGAGGTAAGAGAATGGTTGGAGAAAATACCCGATGAGGCACTCCCACTGCTAGATATAAACAAGAAATCAGCACGACCCGAATGGATGATACTTACAGTTTTACCGGTACCCTCAGTCACAGTAAGACCTTCTGTGACATTACAATCAGGTGAACGATCAGAGGATGATCTCACCCATAAACTTGTAGATGTTATACGCATAAATCAACGATTACAGGAAAACAGAGATGCTGGTGCACCACAACTTATAGTCGAAGATCTTTGGGAGCTATTGCAATATCATATCACAACCTATCTTGATAACCAGACTTCAGGCATACCTCCTGCACGTCATCGTTCCGGCAGACCTTTAAAAACCTTGGCGCAACGATTGAAAGGTAAGGAAGGTAGATTCAGAAGCAATCTTTCCGGGAAACGTGTTAACTTTTCTGCTCGTACTGTCATCTCCCCTGATCCCAATCTGAGTATAAATGAACTTGGCGTTCCAATTATAATGGCCGAGGAGCTTACTGTCCCAGTCAGAGTCACCTCACACAACATCGACTGGTGTAAACAAATAATTAAACAAAAATACTTAGGTTCTGCCGATCATGATGAATACATTCCTGGTGTAAACTATGTTGTAAGAGAAACAGATGGGATGAAACGGCGTATCAAGGTTGCAGAAAAAAACGCTGAAGATGTTGCCGAAAAACTGGAACTTGGCTCAACGATTGAAAGGCAACTCATGAATGGAGATATTGCTCTCTTCAACCGTCAACCATCTCTTCATCGTATGTCCATGATGGCCCATCGAGTAAAAGTTGTACCAGATAAGACATTCAGATTCAATTTATGCGTATGCCCGCCATATAATGCAGATTTTGACGGGGATGAAATGAATCTCCATCTCATACAAGGCGAGGAAGCAAAAGCTGAAGCAGAAATCCTGATGAAAGTACAGGAAAACATTCTCTCCCCAAGGTTCGGTGGGGCAATTATTGGAGGGATACATGACCACATATCAGGATGTTTTCTATTAACACATAAAGATAGGAAAATACCGTTAGATGACGCATCCCATATTTTATCCTCAATCAATTATGATGGGAAAAACTTTAAAACCATCACAGAAAATGGGGAAAAGTACATTAGTGGGAAGGACGTGTTCAGCGCTTTACTTCCCAAGAGTCTTAATCTAGAGTACAAGGCTAAAGCCTGTTTTAATTGTGACACATGTCAAGCACCAAACTGCCCTCATAATGCATATGTGATCGTGAAAAATGGCGTACTGAAACAAGGAATAATAGATGAAAACGGTGTCGGTGCGTTTAAAGGAAAAATCTTGGACAGGATAATACGAGATCATGGGATGGATACAGGCAGAGAATTCATTGACAATTTTACAAAACTAGCTATAGCTTCTATAACACTTTTCGGTTTTACTACAGGCATAGATGATGAGGATATACCAGACGAGGCAAAAAAGCAGATTGCGGAAGGAATAGGTAAAGCCCTGAAGAAAATCAGTGGCCTGGTAAAGGCTTATGAAGCAGGAGAACTAGAGTCACTTCCAGGGCGAAGCCTGGAAGAAACCCTTGAAATGGAAATAATGAAGGTCACAGGTAAAACAAGAGACATGGCTGGTGAAATAGCAGGTAGCCACCTTGGAATGGACAATAGTGCTGTCATGATGGCTAAATCCGGTGCACGTGGATCCATGCTTAACCTTTCACAGATGTCCGGTTGTGTAGGACAGCAGGCAGTTAGGGGTGAAAGAATAAGCCGAGGTTATCAATATCGTACCCTCCCACATTTCAAGAGAGGTGATCTGGGAGCAAGTGCAAAAGGATTCGTAGCATCTTGCTATAAAAGTGGATTATCACCAACAGAATATTTCTTCCATTCAATGGGAGGTAGAGAAGGTTTAGTTGATACCGCAGTGCGTACATCAAGATCAGGATACATGCAAAGACGTTTGATTAACGCCTTAGAAGATGTTAAAGTAGAAAATGATGGTACTGTAAGACATGCTGGAGGGCAGATAATACAATTCATCTATGGAGAAGATGGAATAGATCCTACTAGGAGTATGGGTGGAAATGCAGTAGATATTGAGCGGATAGTAGCTGATGTGAAAGAGGGGGTCTAATCTTGCCTAAAAAGAATGTTTCAACTAAGGATAAAAAAGAAGAGAAAAAGACAAAAAAACAGGTTACGGAAAAACCTGATGAATCCCTCATCAAAAAAATTCCTAAGAGCAAAATAGAAAAAGAAGAAAAGAAGAAGTCCTCTAAAACTAGTAAAAAAACGGTTAAAAAATCAGTAAAGAAGAAAGTAAAAAAGAAAAGCACAGTGGAAGAAATTCCTGAGCAAAAAAGGGAAATCGTATTGCCCAAAAAGGCAGAGGAACCCAAGGAACGTAGGGAAATAAGATCAGATATAAACAAGATTTTAAAAGATAAATCTCTCTCCCCATACATAATAGATGATATTATTACCAGAGTAACAGAGGATAAAAAATTAAAGACGAAACTTAAGGATATAATATCTAAAACATTGACAGAATATGAAAAAAACTTCATTGATCCTGCTGAGGCTTGTGGTATAATAGCTGCACAGAGTATCGGTGAACCGGGAACCCAGATGACAATGAGAACATTCCACTATGCTGGTGTCGCTGAGATTAATGTTACTCTTGGATTACCTCGCCTTATAGAAATTGTAGACGCTAGATCTATCCCATCTACACCTATGATGAATATATATTTAAGGGACGAATACAGATTAAGCGCCGACCTTGCTAAAGATGTTGCTAATCAAATAGAGATTACTAAACTAAATGACGTGGCCGATATAGAGACAGATCTTACAAACCTGACTATTCACATCAAGCCCGATACAAAAACAATGAAAAGGAAGGGATCTGCAATTGATGATCTGCTGGAATCCATCAAAAAGATCAAAAAAATAGATGCAAAAATAGAGAAAAGGAAAATCAAGATAACCTTGGACGACCCTAGCTATAAAACACTCTTGAATGTCAATGAATCGCTAAAAGATCTCAAAGTTAAAGGAATCGATGGTATAAAACGTATCATTATTAGAAAGGAACCAGAAGAAGGTTACGTGATATATAGCGAGGGGAGCAACCTTGATAAGGTGTTAGAAATAGAAGGTGTTGACCCGTATAGGACTACAACTAATGACATACAGGCCGTTGGAAGAGTGCTTGGTATAGAGGCTGCAAGGAATATTATAATACAAGAGGCATACAATACTCTGATGGAACAGGGTCTGATTGTAGATAATAGACACATCATGCTTGTGTCAGATGTTATGACATCTAACGGTGCTATAAAAGCAATAGGCAGACATGGAGTAAGTGGTGAGAAAAGCTCAGTGTTATCCAGAGCCGCATTTGAAATAACAGTGAATCATCTATTGGATGCCAGCAGACGTGGTGAATCTGATACGCTTGGTGGTGTGGCCGAAAATATTATTGTTGGGCAGCCAGTTAATTTGGGAACTGGTGCGGTTGAACTTGTCATGAAAAGAAGTAAAAAGAAGGGAAAGTAAAATGGTTGATGTCGATAAGGTTTTAAAAGGCACAGTAAAAAAGGGAAAAGTGATGATAGGATCTAAACAGGTTAAAATGGTTATAAGTGATGGAACAGCAAAACTCATTGTCCTGGCTAAAAATTGCCCATATTCATCTGAGATTGATAAACTAGCCAAAAAGAAGAAAATTCCCGTCTACAACCACAACTCCAACTCCATAGATCTTGGTTATACATGTGGTAAAACCTTTGCAGTTTCTGTTTTTGCCGTGATGGACGATGGCGGATCCAATATATTGCAGCTTACCAAAAAAAGGTAGTATTTAAATGACCGAAATTGCGTTTTCTAACGAAATTATGCAATACATAAACATGGCCAGCAACATCCTGAAAATAGATGTTATTGACTGTATGGTTACAGAAGATAAATTAATATTTATCGTAAAAAAAGGTCAACTTGGTATAGCCATAGGTAGTAAAGCCAAGAACCTAGAAAAATTAAGAAGACTCTTTAAGAAGAACATAAAATTTGTCGAGTTTGATGAGGATAAAGAAAGATTTATTCTTAATCTCTGTAAACCATATAAAATAAACAATATCACCCTAGACGGTAGTGGAGATTCAATTGTCGCAAAAGTTGAGGTTGCCACAAGCGATAAATCAAAAATAATCGGGAGAGGTGGGAGAAATATAGACATCATCCGCAAGCTTGCGCATAGACATCATTCAATCAAGGATGTTCAGATTGCATAATCTCGCTGTTTTTGTATAATAGTTTTTAAATAGGGCTCTATATTCAGGAGTGGGGCATGCTTCTGAAAGCAAAAAAGAATCTTGGCAAACATTTTGATGCGGAATCCCTAATTGGTGGAAAAATCGGTGTTCTTAAGGGAATTGACAAAGAATACAAAATTGAGGTTAAAGGAATTCCGGAGTGTACTAAATCATGTCCTGCTGGTGTTAATGTAAAAGCATACATACATCTGATTGCAAATAGAAAATTTGAAGAGGCAGTAGAGACAATACGTCAAACCAACCCGTTTCCAGCTGTCTGTGGAAGAGTGTGTACAAAGCCCTGTGAAGAAAGTTGCGAACTGGGAGCCAATGGAGATTCTATATCCATTCGCGCATTGAAAAGATATGCTTCTGACTATGAGCTAGCTCGAAGGCCCCTTGTTGCAGAGCCATGTAAAATAATTTATGATGAACAAATAGCGATAATTGGTGCTGGCCCTGCAGGTTTAACAGCAGCAGTGGACTTAATAAATGTTGGATATCCTGTAACTGTTTTTGAAGAAAAAAAAGACACAGGTGGCATGCTTAGATATGGAATTCCATCATACCGCCTTCCAAAAAGAATATTAAAACGAGAAATTGATTGGATAAAAGGATTAGGCGTAGAAATCAAAACAGACGTTAAAATCAAAGATCCGGCTACTTTATTTAAAAAAGGTTTCTCGGCTGTTTTAATTGCAGGCGGTGCACCTAAATCTTTCCCTCTTGGACTTGAAGGAGAAAAAGCAGATGGAGTCCTTGATGCATTATTATTTCTAAGGGAAATTAATACCAATAATCCAAAAGATATCAAAGGAAATGTCGTGGTTGTTGGTGGTGGATCGACCGCTTTTGATGCTGCTAGATCTGCTGTTCGTCTTGGTGCAAAAAAAGTTACATTAGCATATCGCCGTGGAATAAGGGAAATGCCTGCTGAAACTGAGGAAATTGAAGCAGCTAAGGAAGAAAACGTGGAAATACTGACACTTGCAATACCCAAAAAGATTGTTGTTAAAGAAAATAAAGTCATCGGCATTGAGTTTTTTAGGGCAGAGCTTGGTGAACCAGATGAATCTGGCAGAAGGAAGCCATTACCAATAAAAGATAGCGGGTTTATTGTCAAAGCTGATTTTATCATTTCTGCTGTTGGAGCAATGCCAGACGTTGGACCAATAGGTGGTGTAAAAGTTACAACACCAAAGGGCGTTATTGAGGTTTCTGAAAACGGTAAAACAGTTGTCGAGGGGGTTTTTGCCGCTGGCGACGTTGAAATGGGTCCTTCTTCGGTTGTAGATGCAATTGGTCGTGGTCATGAAGCTGCAAGAGGTGTTGATGCTTATTTGCGAGGAACTGTCATACCAAAGAAAGAAGAATTGATAAAAGGCATCCAAATTTATTTAGGATCACCAATAAGTCACTCTGTTCATAAACCATCAAGATTAACTCTAGGCGGTAAATCTACAACTTTTGATGAGGTTAGGTGTTCATATACAGATTTTGAAGCGGTTGAAGAAGCATCCAGATGTTTTACTTGCGGGCCATGCTATGCGTGTCCGGTATGCCTTCCAAACTGTAAAAACAAACAGTTAATAGCAGAGATAGGGGAAACCACATTTCTTGTGAAAGCACCTCCAAGTCTTTCACAGAAAATTACAGAAAAAGGACCTTCCACATTCAAACTGAAATCCCAGGATAATGTTGTAAGATCTTTAAAGCTATATGGTTTAACTTCATATGTAGATCCTGATCTTTGTATTGGATGTGGCCGTTGTGAAGAAGTCTGTGCATATAGAGCTATAAAAAATATTCTCATAAAAGGTAAAAGACCAATTTCACAGGTTGCCCATGATTCCTGTGCCTCATGTAGCGCATGTGTTTCAGAATGTCCTTCAGGTGCAATATCGCAGGGCTACATGTCTGATAATGAAATACTATTAAGGCTAGAAAAGAAAAAAACACCATATGATGGAATTAAAGCTCTGATGAGCTACTGGAGTACACCTTCACCAGTACTTGGGGCATATGAAGGCGTGGTTGAATTAATGTCCGGAAGAAAGCCTTCTCCGTCATTCTTGATTAGAGCCCTGGCACGTTCTGGTAGAGGGATTTTAGTTATTAAACCTGATGAAATTACTGGATCTCATTATTTACCATGGGAGGAGGAACCTCAAGAGGTTGTTCAAAGAACATGGGATCTTTTAAAATTGGTTGGTATTTCTCCAGATAGAATTCGATATATTTCTTTTCCCAAAGATGGAAAACCGTCTGTTCTTCTAAAGGATTTCTCACAATATCTTGATGAAAAAAGACTTGGTAAACTTATAGCTCCAATACCTACACTCATCAAAAGTCCCATAGGAGAAGCTATGATAATTCTAAGAATTCTTGGGGCTAATCCTGATGCTAAACCTTCAGAGGGAAATATTTCTACCCCACCTGTAAAACATGAAGGTCATGCATTTTTTGAAGGATGCTTACCAATGCTACATGCAATAGGTAAAGCACATAAGCTGTTTGATCTAGGCCCAACCCGTTTAGCAATACGTGAATTAATAGAAAAAACAAAGATTAATTGTGGATTCATTGAAGGGTTTTCTTGTCCTTCAAAAGGATTATTACATATAAAGGCAGATGGAATAAAGGAGATTGTATCTAAAATTGCATATAACAATATTAAGGCATTCAAAAGGACAAATCCAGACAAACTAATTCTTGGAACTCCTGAAGCATTTTTGACTTTTTCAAAGGAGAAACATTTTGGAAAAGTATCGTCATTTCCCGATGAATTGCTAAAATCAATAAAAGAATTGAAAAATCTCAATTCAATCAATAAAACTGTAGCAATACATCAGGCTTGTACTATAGAAAACGATCCATTTTATGAAACAATCAAAAAGCTTCTTGGACTCATTCCAAAGGTTAACATAGTCGAATTAGAGGGGGACTGCGGGCATAGTGGATTTGAAAATCTTAATGGAGATTCCAAGCAGTCTGCCATAAACCTTATGAACGAAGCAGCCGAAAAAGGTGCAGATATAATATTGTGCACTTCTCCATATTGTGAGTCGCATCTTCTGATGAGTCAAAGAGAGGGCTCATGGCATTCTTCAGACATCACAATAACAGACGTATACAGATTTCTTTTGTCTTCTATAAATGGTGATATGTAATGGGTGAATCAAGAATCAAAAAACATCCCATATTATCCATAGATGAAACATCGAAATATGTAACTTTTACTTTCAATGGACAGGAACTCAAAGCAAAACCAGGAGAGATGATTTCTTCTGCATTATTTGCCCATGGGATACATATATTTGGTCACCACAACAAGGATGATTCTCCTCAAGGTATGTTTTGTGCGAATGGTCAATGCGCTCAGTGTTTGGTCATAGCTGATGGCATTCCAGTAAAATCATGTATAACTCCAGTAGCAGAAGGTATGAAGGTAAAATCCCTAGATGGGTTGCCTGAACTTCTTAAGGATGATGAAGTTGTGAAAAGTGGGGGCAATGTACCTATTGTTGACACACAGGTTCTTATTATTGGAGGTGGACCTGCAGGTATGTCTGCAGCAATTGAACTAGGAAAGATGGGTGTACAATGTATTATTTGTGATGATAAACAAGTTTTAGGTGGTAAACTTAGTCTTCAGACTCATAATTTCTTTGGTTCCATAAGAGATTGTTTTGCTGGTACTCGCGGTATGGATATCGGCGATAATTTATCAGTTCTTGTAGAAAATGAAAAAACTATAGATGTTTGGACCAACTCACCTGTAGCTGGAGTATTTGTCGATGGTTTGATTGGAGTTGTAAAAGATGGCAGATATACTCTCATAAAACCTGAGAGGACCCTTGTGACAACAGGCGCAAGAGAAAAAACACTGGCATTTCCAGGTTGCGACCTCCCTGGTGTTTATGGTGCAGGTGCTTTCCAGACGCTTGTTAATAGAGATCTTATTAAACCAACTGATAAGCTGTTCATTGTTGGAGGGGGAAATGTAGGTCTTATAGGGGCATATCATGCACTTCAAGCTGGAATAGATGTAATTGGAATAGTAGAGGCTCTTCCTCAATGTGGAGGATACAAGGTCCATCTTGATAAAATTAAACGTCTTGGAATTCCAATATATACATCTCACACAGTACTTAGAGTTGAAGGTAAAAATCATCTTGAACGAATAACGATTTCCAAAGTAGATAACAAATTTAGACCTATAGAAGGAACTGAAGCAGTTTTTGAAGCAGATACTCTCCTTATCGCAGTGGGTTTAACTCCTGTAGATGAATTAAGGAAACAGGCAGAGAAGTTTGGTCTTAAAACTTATGCCGCAGGAGATGCTGATATTATTGCAGAGGCTTCTGCTGCAATGATATCGGGGCGAATGGCAGCTAGAGAGATACTTTTGGATATGGGTTTTGAGGTTGAAGTACCCCCAGAGTGGGAGGAAATGGCAGATATACTCCGTAGTCGACCAGGACCTGTTAAAGGTCTTTACCCTATTCCCAAGGATAAAGAGATTTATCCTGTGATCCGCTGTGCTCAAGAAATACCATGTAATCCTTGTACAGAGGTATGTGTTCTACAGAGTATAAAAATAAAAGAACCTACTATAATGGGAAGACCCCAGTTTGAAGGAAATTGTCTCGGTTGTACACGATGTGTTTCTATTTGCCCAGGGCTTGCCATTACACTTGTGGACAAAAGATATGATGATACGAAAAAGACAGCTAGAGTGGTAATTCCATGGGAAATGCCAGAGGGCACCATTAGAACAGGTGAAGAAGTGACAACAACAGGAATGGAAGGGGAAGCAATTGGTAAAGCCAAAGTTATTGGTAAAAAAAAATCTAAATGGCAGAACAAACGTGTTTTAGTATCAATAGAAGTTCCATTTAAAGATGCAAATAATGTTGCAGGGATTAGGATAAAAGAACCCCCAGTTAAGAAAAATGTTACTGCTGTGAAAACAGCAGTTAATGATGATGTAATAATCTGTCGTTGTGAAAGAGTTACCAAAAAAGAAATTGTTGATTACATCAAAAAGACTGGTACAAAAGATATCAATGCTGTTAAAGCGGCTCTTCGTGTAGGAATGGGGCCTTGTGGTGGAAAGACTTGTACTGAGCTTGTCATGCGTATTTTTAGAGAATTAGGCATTGATCTTAAAGATGTAGAACCACCTGTTGATCGTCCATTTACGCAAGAGGTTCCACTCAAAGCTTTCCTAAGAGGAGACGATGCCCAGTGACAAAGAGATACGATGTTATTATCATAGGTGCAGGTTCTGTAGGAAACCCAACTGCTTATTTTCTATCTGAGTCAGGTTTCAAGGTTCTGGTAGTCGATGAACTTGCATCATCTGGCCAGGGTCAGAACAAATCAGCAATAGGGGGAGTTCGAGCTACTCATTCAGACCCGGCTAAAATACAAATTTGCTTGCAAAGTCTCGATATCTTTTCCAGTTGGATGGAAAAAACTGGTACTAATATTGGTTGGAAGAAAGGCGGTTATTGTTTTCCTGTATTTAGAGAGAAAGAAGAAAAAATTCTCAAATCTATTTTACCTATTCAAAAGAGACATGGACTTAAGATTGATTGGATTGGTTCAGATGGGATAAAAGAAGTTGTTCCAGGTATAAATGAGAAGGAACTTATTGGTGGCACATTTTCACCAAACGATGGGCAAGTTAGTCCCCTTCTTGCCGCAGAATCTTTTACTAATGAGGCAAAGAAACTTGGAGCTGAATACCAATATCATGAGAGTGTCATTGATCTCTTGATCGATGGAAATAAAGAGAGTTTATCAGTGAATGGCATCAAAACAACAAAAGGAGAATATAAGGCTGACGCCGTTGTTAACGTTGCTGGCGCCCATGCATCCAATATCTGTAAGACGGTTGGTTTAGATATGCCTGTAAATCCCGACAGTCATGAGGCAGGAATAACGGCCCCAATAGAACCATTTCTTGATCCGTTGGTTGTCGATATCCGTCCTGGTGCTGAAGGTAAAACTGCAAACTTCTATTTTGGTCAGAACTTAGAAGGACAAATAATTTTCTGTTATACGCCAATCAAAATATTTCCTGGAGAAGATAGACGACCCACGTCAGAGTTTATGCCAATAATGGCAAGAAGAATGGTAGAACTCATCCCGCGATTCAAAAATCTTACTATTAGAAGACTTTGGAGAGGATTATATCCAATGACGCCTGATGGTGTTGCAGTAGTTGGTAAACCATCCGGTATCGAGGGATTATACCTTGGAATTGGTACGTGCGGACAGGGTTTTATGATGGGTCCAGGGATTGGTTTGAACCTCGCCAGCCTTATAACTAGAGGAGCACCTACGATAAAAAGGGAAGTATTTAATCTATTGAGCCCCGATAGAAATTTTTACAGCGAAAAGAAAGAAGCTTTGAAATAGAGCAACAACTTGATACCCATAAATTGTAATTGAAATCACAATTTAACTCTTTTTTTGAATAGGAATTTTAAGTTTTTCCACCCATCTTTGAAACTTTCTAGTTTTATTTCTCCCTCTCTAGCACTCAATGTTGAAGGTATTTCTCTTGCTTTTACACCTTTTGTTGTAAACATCTCTATTTTAATTTCCTCTGAAAAAGGCATTCCGTTATTAAAATTTTCCAAAGGCTGTATCTTATCCAAAGCCTCTTTTTTGAATATCCACATACCTGATTGTGAATCTCTAATATTCATAAAGAAGAGAACCCGAAGTACCGTTGCAAGAGTTATATTTCCAAATCGATGAGTCAGGGTCATGGACCCTTTTTTTAACTCTGAAAATCTATCTGTTGTTATGAAATCTAGATTTTCATCAATTAATAGTTGTACATACTCATGTATCTTATCAAATGGATATGTTGCATCTCCATCACCAGTGACGATGATGTCACCGGTAAGTTGTGACATACCTGTTTTGTATGCCCTACCATATCCTCTTCTTTTTTCCAATATTACCTTCGCCCCTCTTTCTTTTGCCATTTCCTGAGTTTTATCCTTCGAATTGCCATCTACTATGGCAATTTCTAAATCCCAGTTGTTTTTCTTGAAATATTCTCTATTAATTGAATCAATAGTTTTACCTATACCTTTTTCTTCGTTTAAAGTTGGTAGGACGACACTTATCTTCAGATTAAATCACTCCAGAAAGAAAGAATATATACAAAAGGATTAAAAGGGTTTTGAAAAAAAATAAAAAAAAGATAAGAGAGAGAGTTATCTCTCTTAGTTTCGTCTGCGTCTTAGTAGTATGAATGCTACCCCAATTGCTGCTACCAGTGTAAGGAGTTCAAATCCAGGTATGCTACCTGCTTTGATCTTCATTGTAATTGATGCTTCATCATAGCCTTCATATGTTGCTGTAACTACATAATCACCTTCGCTTGATGGAGCAGTTATGGTAACCTTTCCATCGACACCTGATGTATATGATTTTCCGTCTATTGTTATCGTAGCACCAGCCAACGCAGCACCTTTTGCAAGTATTGTTACCGTGAATTTCTCACCAGTCCCAGGAGCAGTACTTGGACCAATAATTGTAATAGCCCATTTTTTAAGTACGGTAATACTCATCGTTGCAGTGTTATACCCTGCTTTCTCAGCTGTAATCGTATATACCACAAATTCAACACCTGGATCAGGTACTGTGAAGGATGCTTTTCCGTCAGCGTCAGTGTTTACTGTGGTTCCTGCAAATTCTACTGATACACCACTCACCGCTATACCACTAGCAGTAGTGGTAACCGTTAAAGTATCCTTTTGAAATATCGGTGATTTTGATACAGATATCTTTAACACCTTCCTAGATACGACCTTAATTGATGTATCAGTGATAACATCGTTAGTCCACGTAAGCTGTCCACCGGCAGTATATGAAACATTTCTTGCAATTGTAACATTATAGCTTCCACTATTCGAAGGTGATACACTAAGCATTACCTGCCCATTTTCATCAGTCTCCTCAGGATCAGGTTGACCTGCAACACCTGTAGTTATCCATGATGGTATTAAAGTGATGTTTATTCCCTCAATTGGATTACCTTCATGATCAGTGGCAATAATTGTCACCTCGTTTGCCTCATTTATGTATATGAACTCTGGGTTTACCTCGAAATTGGGGAATAATACCATAATCTCACCAATTGTTGTATTTCCCATATAATCTGTATCATATGCATCTTGTAACGTAGTGTTTATCTTTCCACTATCATCACCGACCATTTCTATATCAAATTCACCCGTTCCATCTTCGTCAAGTGTAAAGTAATCATTAGGACTAGTGTCTGTACCACTTGCATCATCAATGTTAATGTAAAGCTTTGTTCCATCTGGTAATGGGTTTCCAATTACATCAACTCCCATGACTTCTACAGTAATGTTTTCTAAACCAATACCTGCAGTAACAGCATCTATCGAATATGTAATCTCCGCTTTTCCACAATCAAAAGTAGTGTTACCATCATGCTCGTTTTCACCAGAATTATTCACTGCCGTGAGAACAAGTTCACAACCAAAGTGTGGAATCCAGTCATCAAGATACCATATATTACCAGATTTCTTCTTTATGTCACCATTTGCATAAGACATCGTCTGTAGAACATCACCTTCTTCATCGATTAATTCACCCTCAACATCTTCAACATCTTCAACGACATTGCCAGAAGAATCTAAAACCTTGAATTCCCAATCATGTTCTAAGCCACAAGTTAAGATTTGATCAGATACATTATCAGGGTCTATTACATTAATTACAAGATCATGTATAGGAACAATCTCAACTATATCATACATATAATAATCACCAGCTTGCGCAGCTACTACTATATATCCAACATTTTCAAGATAATCTTCATCAGGTGTGAATTCAAATGCTCCATTCAATCCGTTACCAGCTGTTCCATCTCCCACTGTATCATTAACACAACCTTCATAAACCCAGTCCTCGTCATATTTACATAGATGAACTTCTGCATATTGCCCACTTGTTATAGTAGCAGATATACTCTCGGTTGTTTCAACTGAAATCTCCAGGTCATCTCCAATAGATGTTGCTACAGATCCGGATAATCCTGAAACACTATAATCTTTGCTAGTTGACATATTTTCTGTATCATTTGTAACAGTTATTGTAACAGTTCCAGCCGTCTTTGGTGATATAGGAATAGTATACTCCCCATCATCGTCCCAATATTCTTGATCCTCTTCATCTGCAGATATATCCAATCCACAACCAGTTATCTCAATAGATGCATTCATTTTGTCGTCTTGATCGCCACCATATATCTTGATGGTGATGTCTGTAGAATCATTCACCCAACAGCATGAATGACCACCCTCAGCATTTACTACTACTCCATCTGGCATACCTGATACAATTATGGTCATATCATCTGGTGAAACAACATTGAAAGTAGTTGAACCAGATATGTTCGCTTTTAAGTCATCCGTATCCTCATAATAGTCGTTATCTTCTGGGTAGGTAACAATAATTGTACCAGTACCAGTCTCGTTAAACATAATGTCAAATTCATAGTAAGCATACTTATCATTTGATGAATAACAACAACTTCCTGAATCATGAACGGTAATGATATCATCCTCATCATACTCCGTTGAATCAAAGTAACACTCAAGACCAGTTACATGTATAATCATTTCATCAAATGGTGTACCAGTCCAATCACTATCATTATACACTGAAACATTAAGAGTTTGATCAAAACCAGTAACAATTTCATCTGGATCTACAACCCTTACTTGAGCGCTGTCATCAGTCAGAACATCAAACGAGAAATATTGTATAAAATCAGCTATGTCAAGGTCATCAGTTTCATCGATTCTGTTATCACCACTGTTTCTTGAACCAATATACCAGCGTCCCGCACTACCATCATTAGTTACTGCACTTAATGTAGCTCTTCCAGTGTTTGAGTTAGTTGCTTCCTGATCCATCAAAGTATAACTACTACCCCAAGGAGAATACAACTCCATGTACTGATAACTAGGTATGATATTACCTGCACCATCTTTCACCCTAACTGTAGCTGTCACAGTATTATCGCCCCACACTTTATCAGATAGAGTAGTTTCTAATGTCACATCAAGTTTAACAGGTAAGGTATGGTTTGCCATTTCGACTCCTCCTTCTTCCACTGTTACATAATAAGCTGTCTCATAGTTGTCTGGAGATGTGTCCATATAGTCAAATAAAAGCTCAAAAAACAAGTCTCCATCAGAAGTATTATCATCATCTAATAAAGTTCCATCTGGTTCATAAACAGAAACTTTTACTTCTTCGTCATATGCATCACTCATATTCTCAACTTGTA
>CAZXHI010000076.1:0-21878 GCA_964640555.1 uncultured Thermoplasmatales archaeon
CTTATGCTGGTGGTGATGCGTGGTATGAAAGTATTAGTGGATGGAATTATCTTCAGGAGGGGATAGTGCGTTGTGATTTTTGTTTCGAAACCTATGGTACTGCAGAAAATAATCCACCAAATAAACCAGTGTGTTCATACGATAGTAGCAGTGATGAACTTGTAGTTACAGCTACTGATCCAGATGGAGATCAATTAAGATATGGGGTTGATTGGAATTTGGATGGAACCGTTGACCAATGGACTGGTTTAGTTCCAAGTGGCACACAAAAAAGCATAAGTTGTAGTGGTAGAAAAGGCACCGTAGGAGTACTATCTGAAGATGAATATGGTGCTCAAAGCGATTGGGTTTCACAAAAATCAAAAAACAAACCAATCAACACACCATTCCTACGATTCCTTGAAAACCATCCGCACCTGTTCCCACTGCTACGACAAATATTTGGACTACAATAGAGGTCATATAAAACCTCTAATCTTTCCTTTTCTTTTTTTATTTAGTTACAAAAAATAACCCTTTTCTCTAGGAGGGAATAAGGGGGAATAATGGCTTAAAAGATGCTTTTTCGCATGAAACCATAGGCTATTTGATGGAAGTTTTGTTTAGTCATGTTTTTAATGACGGAAATTGTATTAACGGCAAGGTAAATGATTCGGATTGAGGCTGCAATAAGAAAGAAACCCACAAGATAAATAAATAATTTAGAAAAAGTAGAAATCCAAATGGTAATATAAATGGTAATATTATCATAAAAATAAAAACTCTAATTATTTCCCATATACTTTCATACTCAGGTATATTTTTAATAAGGTCAGTAATAATACCAAAAATAAAAATTAAATAAACAACAAATAGGGCTGGTATCAAAATTGGAGATGCCAGAATTAATATTATTAAGAACAATATTGAAAATTCATTAATAGGAGATTCTTTGCAAGAAATCAATATTTCAAGAAGATTTATTCCCCAAGATTTGTTATTAGGTATACTTAGTATTTTAGATTCTAACACTTCTTTTTTCAGTTTGTATTCTATATTTTCATTTAGGTTCAACTTTTCCATTAATGGTTGACTGTTAGCTACAGGACTGAGTGTAAAGGTAGATACAACTAGGAATATTGTTAATGTTGATATTAACAAGTTTCTTTTATTTAGGTGCATATTTTATTTCCAATATCTCTGTCAAATATATTGTCTGATACTATATCCATTATACCTTATTTATTTTTCGATTATAATATTAAAAAATAATGAAAATAGTATTGATTAACACAATTTATGGGTTAAGTTTTCTCAATCTCAATTCATTATTGCCAATTGGTTCTATGCTAAACGTATCATTTGGCTTAAAGCCATATAAGTCACATACTTGCTTTGGAATAGTGATTATATAACTGCCATTGATCTCCCTAAGTTTACGTTCCATACTAAAATCCATATGGAAATATGCATATAAATAGTTACGTTTAAAGAGAAAAGAAAGAAGTATGGAGTTACTAGGTAACTCCTATGCCTTCATTATTGCCATTAAGAATATTCCAAGAGCAATTAATGCCCCTACAACAGCACCAATGACTGCTACAACACCGTTGGTTATAACCCCATAGAAGTTCATTATTGTTGGAGGTGCTCCCATAAATGAGGTTAGAAGCCCAGCGCCCCACATAAATAGGACAAACACGATTAATCCTATTATTATGAGTATTGCTCCAACTGCTCTGCTCTTACCTGATCCAAAATACGCAGTAAATATTCCTGCGATGATACTTGCAACGGCAAATACCAGCATCAACATGCTCAAAAAATAGCTTAACATTTTTTTTCACCTCTTAAAATTTCGTTCCTGTTAATGTTTTAGTATCTATCACTCCCTCTATAGATCTAATCTTGTTTACAACTAGATTTCCAAGTCTTTCAAAATCTTCCGCCTCTATTTTAGCTATAAGATCATATTCTCCAAAGAGAGGGTGAAGTTCAACAATTTGCGGTACTTTGGAGAGTTTGTTGTATACTTCATGCTCATGTGCAGGTGCAGCGCTTATCAATACGAAACCTATAGCCATATATATCCCTCGTTTCTACCCATTATCTGGTCCTGTGATATAAACTTTTTCAAAAATTAATAGAGTACCACCTCAAATCGCCATTCGATACAATCTCCATTAGAAATATCACCATATTTGTCACATCCCATCATTGGAATGTTACCATTTACATAGTATTGCCAATACATATTATTGTTGCCATTCAAATCATTGCTAATATAATCTATTAAAACTGAATCAAACTGTTCATAATATGTATATTCAAGCAAAATATCATTTCTCTGAGTAACTTCCTCTAAAATGGAAAAAACAGTATCTCCATCATATGCAATGACGTTATCTTGCACCTTCCATCCATCACCCATTATAACTACCTTTACACTCGTTTCATCCGAGTTCTCTAGCCATACCTCACTTTTTTCAGGCATCTGCATTGCCGTTCCTGTAAATGACAACACGACCAAACATAACACCAATATTGCAACTGGAATCTTATGCACATTTCTAATTTTAAGTGGCATCTCAATCTTATGTCCCATGGAAACATATGCTACAATTGGCAGAGCTATTGCAGTAAAGGTAAACGCACCAGATAACATATGATAAATCATAAATGGGGTTCCAGCAGTAAAAACTGCAGCCAGGGAACTTGCTGTGTGTGGATAAATTAGATACCACCAGCCAATATTAGTCCACACATCATATATTAGCACAAATCCAATCCCAAGTCCTGCAGCTATACCTATATTTCTAATTTTTAATTCTCCAAGATTTTTTTCAAATTTGTTTCTGTTAAAGATATTTACAAGGGCAATAATTGCAAATCCTGAATAAGTAAACAAAACAATTCTGTTCATCTGATTTCCAACGAAAATTGAATTTCCAAGTAATAAATCACTGAATATCATGCTAAGAAGCGGTACCAGAATGGCCATTGTCGACCTTAAAAAAATAGCCGCAAGAAAGGTTATTACCATTATTATCTCAAAATTGGGAAATGGCTGAAGATTCCATCCAACAAGTAATGTTCGACCAATAGTTCCTGCCCCTACAAATGCAATTAACAATAGGATATCAAATAAAATTCCTTTATCATTTTTAACGTCAATATTTCCAAATATGCCTTTTGTTTTCATAAATATCCTCCCTCTTTTGGGTGAAAAGAAATTTCAACGTATAAATGTTTTGTTTTTTTATTTTTTAATCAACACTACAAAAACATTATTATATTATTAAAATTACAATATATATTAATGTAATAAAAGATACAAGTTTTAACACCGCGAGGAACAAATGCAGATTAATAAATTAGTGGCAGCATATTTAATTCTAATACTTTTAGTATCCTCAGTGTTAACAATATCTGTTTCCTCGGAGAGCGATCCGCCTTCTTTTTGGAACGAGAGTTGGTCATATAGACAAGAAATTAAAATTCCCGTATCAACTGATAATTCTTATGTAAAATATCAACCAATTGATATAAGAACTGAATTCGAAAAAAATTGTTGGGCAAAGAATGAAAATGAGCATTCGGTTCGAGTTTGTTGTTGGGATGGAAATATATGGCATGAACTAGAATCCCAGATATATCATCTGAACTTTACAGATGCTGACCACATATATAGTTGCGGATTAGTATTTCTTATACCTGAGATAGCAGATGGAAAAGAACGATACTTTATATACTATGACGATAACGAAAAACCATCACCAAACTATATAGATCACGTAAGTATCAAGGATGAATATTATTATTATGAACCAATATCTGGAATTTCTGTAGAGGGAGACTACTATAAAATTACAGAGGATAACTATATTATCTATGCAGTGGGACAAAAAGGACAAGTTATGGATCGTAAGCTTTCTCAATGCATAATAAAAATGAAACCTCAAACAGAAAAATTTGATATTACAAACTTCGAACTTTTAGCATCATTTGCCTTCTCCTACCAACATGGAAATGAAGATAAGGATGAAATCTCATCAGATCAACTGCTTGTATCTAAAGAAATAGCCATCGATGGTAACTTGATGGTAGAGCTTGGCATCATTAGTGAATCCTCAAATAAGGAACTTCGTACAACAAATATCTATAAATATTATTACTGTCCAACCATCGACAAACGCATAAGTGTTAAAGTAAGCCACGAGGTTTTAGAGGATGTATTAGTAAAGGGCATAGTAAATGTCGATGGGCGATATGGCGCATTAATTTCATTAAAATCTAAAAGCATTGCAATAAAGAAAATGTGTTTTGGGGAAATACTTCCATATGTACATGTTTATGGAGAAAATGACAGAATCAAAGAGTATAAAATGAATAAAAATCCGGAAGGTAAAGAACGCGAATGGATAATATCCTACTCCGATGACTGTGACATTGGAAAAGATGCATGGATTTCCTATGACGAAGGAGATTCTGGTAAGTGCCATGCCATTCTCTTTTCTTCTAACGAAGGCATTGTCAAACGGGGAACAAATGAAAGAGATGGTATAGAGGTAAAAGCGGCAGTGAGAGAATATATTGATGTTGTTGGAACTGAAGTAGATTATGCATCCATCACATTTGGTAGAAACTCCTATGAAAAAGGCGACGACCATGATGTAAACATTCCAAGTGATCTTAGAGTTGAGTTTGACACTGAGTTTTTTACGGTAGAAGATGGAAACTATAAAGATGTAGCTGAAGAGGGAAAGCTCTTTCGTACACTTGTTAAACATCGTTATGAAGGCAGGGATGATTTGTTTGAAGGAGATCAAAATATACACACCCTTACAGTAATTCCCCACATGAGTGGTAGAATAATATCATACCCACATTTAGTAAACCTGACTGGACTTGCCCTTCCAGTCACATGGGTAGAATTGTATCAAAATGACACTTTAATCTCATCGGGTGCTGCCCATAAACCGTTTATTGGATTTCAAACAATAAAGTTTCCCAAGCTTACCCCTGGAGAATACATTATCAAAATATATCGTAAAATTGGAAATGATACTAAGAATTATATCGGAGTTGGATCAGTTAAAATAGAAGAAGACATAGTTCTACATATCTATTGTACATGGCAAAAAAGCATTAAACTAACTGTTCATGATCAATATGATAGCCATATAAAGGATATCGAGTTGGTTTTGTTAAAAGACAATATTGTTGTCTTAAGTAATATCACGGGAGATGCCGAAGAGACGACACTAAATGTACCGTTCAATCTTTTTGATTCATATGAACTAATAAAAGGTAAACAGATTAAAGGAAAAATACTGAGTTTTCCTTTCAATTCATCTGACCCATATGTGTTGAAAGCATTTTACAAAGGTTTTATCATTTATGATGGTGAAATAGCAAGGTTGCAAAAATCGGCAGATATAGGTATAGATCTTTATGATCTGACCGTAAATATAGGGGATAAATTAGGCTTACGTCCAGGAGTGGATGTCAGACCTTTTTTAACTAGCTCTGAGATGTACAGACCTCTTGAGATAATACCCAAAGATATGGGAAATGGCAAATATTTATTCGAAAGATTGCCAGCTGCAACATATGAATTTCAGATATCATATGGGGCTTTTTCAGATAGAAAAACCATGCACATACCAGAAGACGGCAATTATGCAAACATCAGATTTACTGCAAATTTTGATCTCACCACCGAATTACTTAATTCCCGTGGGGAACACGTTCAAGAGGTAAATCACAAGATAGAGATCACCAGGGGTGGATGGAAAATACGTGAACCTGCATCATCTGGTGAAATCATTTCACTGCCCCCTGGCAAGTACACCATTAATGTTTATTCAGAAAGTAAATTAATCGGATCAAAAAGCATAGAACTAACAAACGACAGAAATATAAAAATTGTTACAACAATTGAATCAATTCTGCCAACTATAGTTACAGGAATGGTTCTGATATTCATTGGGGAACTTGTTGTACTGCTCCTTCTTTTTAAAAAAATATCATTAAACTCATTCTTGAAATTGATGGCCATGGCAATCATACTTGCATCTTTGTTTCAACCTTGGTGGATGTTGGACGCTTCGAGTGGTGAACATTTAGCCGAAAAAAACAGTGCGATGTATATAATTCCACCAACAATGATAGATAGCATTACATACGAAGACAAACTATATCTTGATCTTGCTACGATACCAGAAGTATTCACAAATTTTCTGGAAATACTATTGATCATCGTTTGTTCTGGCCTTATTCTAATGGGAGTCAGTTTTATACCAAATGTTGTGTTGAGAAGACATTTTTCCCTAGGATTGATATCTGCTAGCATCTTGTTTCTCATTTTAGTATCCGCTGCATTTTCTTTTGGCATGTCAAAAATATGCGAGATGAGTCTTGGCAGTCTGCAAGGTGAAGGAATATTGGACATAACACTACCGACTGGTGAAACCGCCTACATGGCTGCCAGTTGGGGCCTAGGAATTGGCTTTTATCTTTGCATTGTTCCAACTCTTATTCTTGTGGCTGCTGGCATCATAGATTTCTTGAGAAAAAAGAAATGGTTAAAGCTATCTTTTACAAAAAAATAATGCATATTTACCTTTTTGATAAGTTCTTCAATCTATCTACACCGCCTATATTTTTTATTATATTGTACACTGGTTCAGGGACAAGGTCTACCCATGCTTCATCATTTATGATTCTTCTACGTATTTCTTTTCCAGAATATTTGTCCCGGTCATACAAAGGTGTTTTTTTAACAACATACCCTTTCTTTGAGAATAGACGTTTTGTAAGAGAATTATTTGAAAGAACAACATCAAAATCTGATATAATTGATACGACATGATCCACCCATCTAGGATAGTTGTGTATATCTGGTATTAACACCACTCTGTAGTTTTTCACCCCTATTTCCCCTAGAGATTCTTCTATCATAAGCTTTCGTTCGTCTGAGGTAAAAGGATTCTCTAAAGTATTACCATATTGAGACGATCCCACTCCTATGATAATTTCATCATATTCGGCACACACACCTTGTATTAATTGCAGATGCCCTTTATGGAATGGTTGAAAACGCCCTATGAGTAAGGAATCCATATCAAAACAAAAAGAGAATACAGAGAATTAATATAAAACCTTACTCTCTTTCTGATGAGGATCTGGAGAAATCATGGCTCTTCTGTTCTTTTTTTCTAAAATCTTGAGAAGCGGATATTTTTTTCTCTGATTCTAACTCGACTTTTCCAGTTACCTTTGGAGGCCTCATGTTTTTCAGCCTTCTAAGCAACTCATCCTTGCCCGCACCGGTAAGAGCATTCTCTAGAACATCGTTTAACGTTTCAACTGGGATGACCTCTATCTTTTCAGCATATTTATCTTCGATAAGGACGTCATTAAGATTCGATTTTGGAACTATGACTTTTTTGATGCCCGCCTCTGCGGCTGCCTCAACCTTTGCCGTAACACCACCAATGGGGAGAACAGTACCTCTAATGCTAAGGGAACCAGTCATGGCTACATCCTGTCTTATGGGCACACCCTCCATTGCAGAAATGACTGCAGTTATAACAGATAGACTCGCTGAATCTCCCTCTAGCCCCTCATAAGTACCAATAAATTGAATGTGTATATCATGGTTAGATATATCTCTACCCATGTATTTTTTGGCTATTGCAGATATGTTGAGAACTGATTCCCGGGCAATTTCACCGAGTTTTCCAGTGGCTATAATTCGCCCCTCTGACCGAGATCCTGCAGGTGTAACCTCTGCAACAATGGGCAGTATCATGCCAGAGAATTCACTCATGGAAGGATCTGCAGAATGCACAGCTAACCCATTGACCACACCTATTTCTTCCCCGTGTATCCTAAAAGAACGATAATCCTTACGTTGCTCAATAGCCCTATCTACAACTTGCTGCTCCAAGGATTTTGCTATTTTCTTTGCTTGTAATACATGTTCCTGTGTTACAATTTTATCTCCCTTTTCAAAAGCTATATCCCCAGCAGATCGAATCAGACCACCTAGCTCTCTAAGACGTAGAGACAGTTTACCCTTCCTACCCGCACGTCTCTGGGCCTCATGAATAACCTCAGCAACAGCATCCTTATCAAAATGAGAAATCTTACCATCTTTATCAACCTCCTGAGCAACAAAACGGATGAGATTCTCCCTATTTTCATCATTATCACTCATACTACTGTTCAGATAAATCTCATAACCATATCCTCTTATCCTGGATCGTAGAGCTGGATGCATTCCTTTAAGTGCATCCAGATTCCCTGCGGACACCAAGATGAAATCACATGGCACCGGTTCAGTTTTAACCATAGCCCCAAAACTTCTGTCGGATTGACCGGTAATCTGAAATTTTTTCTCCTGGATTGCAGTAAGAAGATGCTGCTGAGATGGCAAATTCAATGTATTAATTTCATCAATGTACAACACGCCCTTATGTGCTCTATGTATTGCTCCTGCCTCGACGAGCTGATGCGGAGGAGTCTCCAGACCAGCAGATTGAAAAGGATCGTGTCTTACGTCCCCAAGTAGAGCACCAGAATGGGCAGCAGTAGCATCAAGAAAGGGCGGTGTATCGGTTTTATCATGAGCAACCAAGATTTTTGGAACCTGGTGTAACTCCTGACGTTGCGTTAACGCACCTCTTGAAAATATCAGAAAAATCATAACCGCAGCGATGACACCGAAAATCGCATATTCAATATGTACCTCACCTCCCTCTCCAGAGAGGATTGGGAAAATCGCTGCAAATATAGAAAGAGCAATAATCATAAAAACAATGGTTATAATCATGCTACTTTGTTGTTCTTTTTTCTTTTTGGCTTCTGCCCTCTGAACTTTAACAATCTCTTTTGCCTTACCACCGGGAACAACCCGTATGTGTGGTGTATTAGAGTCTTCATTATTAGGATAAGCAATTATATCTTCCAACTCTTCCTTGGGCAGGAATGCAGTCATTGCCCGAGCTACCATGGATTTTCCAGTACCTGGATCGCCGATAAGCATAACATGGCGTTTCTGCTCTGCAGCCTTCCTAACAATGTCGACAGCTTGATCCTGACCTATAACCTGATCCAACAAGCGTTCAGGAACATCTATATCCTTAGTAGTTTTAAAGTTCTGAGATTTAATCCAGCTATCTATAGACTGCGTTTCCTCTTTACCAGAGTCCTTTAAATATCTTTCATCTTTATTTTGTTCCTCTGTCACCATATTCACCATATCAGCAAAATCATTACGATACGTAGCAATATTCTATCTAAATATCTTACGCTGTCGAATAATAGATGTATATATCAACTTTTCTTTTAAAAAAAAGTTTATCTTATTCAGATGCCCTGATACTTTGCTATAAAAACGTTTCATTTTAAAAAGTACCATATCAATAAAGACATAATACCAATTACCACAAAAAATATCCAAATAATATATCCTATCCTAATACGAGCAAGCCACTTAGCTTTTTTCTCAGGCGTATCAAAAAATCTTCCCAATATGGGATCGTCATCTAATGATGTCATATTAAATCTTTTTTAATTCAAGTACAGCTTTAATCCGTTTTCTTCTAAAGAAGTCCTCTCGCTCTCGTTCCTCTAATTGCATCTCAATATATTTCCGAGTGGCATGTAGCTTGGGAATTAAAGTGTTTTCTAAAACGTTGACCCTCCTTTTGGTTTTTTCTATTTCAACTGCTAGAGATTTAATACCACCTTCAAGATCCGCAAGTTGAATTAATTTTGACACGAGGGCATTAAACTTTCTCTGCGTATCATCAAGTTTTGAGCATGTTTCAAAAAAACCATAAATTGGTTTAATGGTGGTTTTTATGCCATCTGCATTCATTTTAGGTATTTTCACACCCATTATATTGTCACTCTCAAAAGATATCTCACCCACGTCTTCGGTTAGTCGCGATATATCATCAACCTTTTTTTCACCCAGAATCATCTGGGCTTGTATAAGCGATAAAAATGCACCCTCAAATTCTTCATCCATTTCACCAGATAATTTGTTTCTTTTCTCAATTATATCAAAGAATCTTTCAACCAATGCATCACGTTTTTCCTCGAGTAATTTGTGCCCCTTCTCGGCTAACGTAAGTTTTTTCCGAATTTCAAGAAGTTCCATTCTTGTTGGGTTTACACCATCAAGTATTTGTTCGACCATTTCTATTACTCTTCTCTTCAACCTTTTGGAAGATATTTTTTGATATACTTTTCATCTATTTTTTTAAGTTCAGAAGTAGGTAATCTTGAGAACAACTCCCAGCCAATAGAGAGCGTTTGTTCAATACTTCTATCTTCGTGATTATCTTGTGAAACAAATTTCTTTTCAAATTCTAAAGCGAAATTCAAAAATTTTCTATCTCTGTCCGATAATGCATCTTCACCCACAATTGCCACAAGATCTCTAAGATCACATCCTTCGGAATAAGCAGCATATAACTGATTTGACACACCTGCGTGATCCTCTCTAGTTCTACCATCTCCAATACCTCTATCCATTAAACGGGACAGACATGGTAAAACAGCTATAGGTGGGTAGATGTCTTTTTTGTGAAGTCCCCTTTCTAAAACAATCTGTCCTTCTGTTATATAACCAGTTAAATCAGGGATTGGATGGGTAATATCATCATCAGGCATAGTAAGCATTGGTATTTGCGTAATAGATCCTTTTTTACCTTTAATCCTGCCTGCCCTCTCATAAATAGTTGCAAGGTCCGTATACATGTATCCAGGATATCCTCTTCGCCCAGGAACTTCTTCCCTTGCTGCTGCAATTTCTCTTAATGCTTCAGCATAGTTTGTCAGATCAGTAAGTACTACAAGAACCTGCATACCAAGATCAAAAGCAAGATATTCTGCACAGGTCAGTGCCATACGTGGCAAGATGACTCGCTCGATCGTAGGATCATCTGCAAGATTTAGAAACATAACTGTTCTTTCAAGCGCACCCGTATTTTCAAAATCTTTAATGAAGAGATTCGCCTCTTCAGATGTTATACCCATTGCACAAAAAACCACAGCAAATTTTTCCTCTTTCCCAAGAACCTTTGCCTGTCTTGCTATCTGGGCAGCAAGTTCATTATGGGGAAGTCCAGAAGCAGAGAATATCGGTAGTTTTTGTCCACGAACCAATGTATTAAGTCCATCTATAGTTGAGATACCAGTCTGGATAAATTCCTGAGGATATTCTCTAGCATAGGGATTTATTGGATTACCATTAATATCTCTTCTATCCTCAGGTATGATTGGTGGCGCATCATCAAGTGGATTTCCGGTTCCATCAAATACTCTTCCAAGCATATCCTTTGCAACACCCAGTTTCATAGTTTCTCCGATAAAACGTGCCGAAGTTTTGTCGGTGTCAAGTCCTTTTGTTCCTTCAAAAACCTGAACAATGGCCTTATCTGAAAATACCTCAAGAACCTGGCCTGTACGCTCTTCGCCGTAGGATGTCTTGATTTTTACAACCTCATTGTATGCAACATCCTTTATACCTTCAACAATTATTAAAGGACCAGCAACTTCAGACACTGTTGTGTACTCTATGTCTTTGTTACTCATGTTTACTTACCCCCGTTCATAAGAGAATCTATTTCCTTTTCAAAGTCATTTTCCACTGTTTGGAATCTCATCTCAAATTCTTTATTCGGAACAGTACTCATTCTGGCCAGATTCTCGCGGGATTTCATGGAAAGTATATCATCCATATGTACATTTTTATCAACAGCTTCTTGTAGTTTATCTGAAAACTTAATCATAAGTCGGAGCATCTCATATTGTTTATTACTTGGACAGTATGTATCAACTTCATGGAAGGCACTTTGCTGAAGAAAATCTTCTCGTATCATCCTCGCACTTTCAAGAAAAGCTCTTTCCTTTGAGGGAAGTGCATCGGGCCCAACAAGTTTCACGATTTCTTGAAGTTCCGATTCTTTCTGAAGTAGTGCCATGGCCTTATTTCTGAGTTTAAGCCAATCTTCGCCAACTTCTTTTTTCCACCAACCATTCACCTCATCAAGATGAAGAGAATATGATTTTAACCAGTTAATTGATGGAAAATGCCTTTTGTCTGCAAGATCGGCATCAAGTGCCCAAAATACCTTAACGATACGCAAGGTGTTTTGAGCAACCGGTTCGGAGAAATCTCCCCCCGGTGGAGAAACAGCACCTATAACAGATACTGATCCCTCTTTGTCTTTTGATCCAAGTAGTTTTACTCTTCCAGCCCGTTCATAGAATTCAGCAAGTCGTGAAGCAAGATATGCAGGGTATCCTTCTTCTCCGGGCATCTCCTCAAGTCGACCTGATATTTCTCTCATTGCCTCTGCAAGTCGTGAAGTACTATCTGCCATAAGAGCAACATCATAGCCCATATCCCGATAATATTCTGCTATCGTTATACCAGTGTAAACACTTGCATCCCTAGCAGCCACAGGCATATTAGAGGTATTGGCAATTAGAACCGTTCGACTCATTAAAGGCTCACCAGTTTTTGGATCCATTAACTCTGGAAACTCTCGCAGAACATCAGTCATTTCATTTCCACGCTCACCGCAACCTACATAGACAACAACCTGGGCATCACTCCATTTGGCAATCTGGTGAAGCATAACCGTTTTTCCAGTACCAAATCCCCCTGGTATTGCGGCTGTGCCCCCTTTAGCAACTGGGAAAAATGTATCAATAACACGTTGTCCAGTAATAAGTGGCAACGATGGAGCATATTTTTTTGCTACTGGCCGGGGTTTACGAACTGGCCATCTCTGAAGCATTTGAAGTTTTACATCTTCTTTGTCTGTTGTAATTACTGCAATATCATCTTCTACTGTATAGTCACCCTCTTTTTCAACCGATGAAATTGTACCTTTTACGTCTGGTGGAACAATGATTTTATGAACAATAATTGAGGTTTCTTGTACTTCCCCAATAACATCACAACCACTTACTTTATCACCAGATTTTGCAACTGGTTTGAAGTGCCATTTCTTTTTTCTGTCTATTGCATATGCTTCCACACCACGTGAAATAAAATCACCAGTTTCCTCATATATGGCAGGTAACGGTCTTTGAATACCGTCATATATATTTGTTAAAAGTCCAGGACCTAACTCAACAGAAAGAGGCATATCTGTAGAGATAACTTTTTCTCCAGGTTTTAAACCATTTGTATCTTCATATACCTGTATAGTAGCAACATCCCTATTCAAACGGATGATTTCACCGATAAGATTCTCATCTCCCACTCTCACCACATCATACATCTTCGCTCCACGCATGTTATCCGCTTCTATGACTGGGCCTGAGATTCTGACTATTTTTCCTTCTTGTGATTTTTTAGACATCTATTTCAGCCTCCAAATTTATCTTTATTTATTGATTTCAACTCCAACTGCTTTTTTTATCAAATGTGAAACAAAGTCCACATGATCCTTTCTACGTCCCTTCTTATCAGGTATCTCTATGATAATAGGAACATTATTTCTTAATCTATATTCTTTCAAATTTTTATCCAAATCTTCTGCAATTTTTTCATTTATAAAAACGATTCCAATGTCATCTCTTTCAGATATTTGATTCCAAAGTTTAACTTCATTACCTTCAGAGATGTATATTTCTTGTATGCCTGCAAGCCGTAGACCAACCGCAGTATCCTTATCACAGAGAGCGGCCAACTTCATCAACTTGCCTCCCAAGTTAGATAACTTTTAATCATTTCAGATGGAAGATTCTCACCTATGCCTTTTGCAATAATCTTTAAGTTCCTTATCTCAAATTCTTTGGAAACAATGAATCTGATAGTAGGACCAATACTAACGTAATTCTGTGTGGAAATATCTGCAACTAATTTCAAAAAAAGACCATCAAGAGCATTTTCCAGGACTTGCACAGATCCTTCCTTGTTAAAACGCTCTATGGCATCCTTCAAGACACCGTAATAGGATGTACCTTCAAGACTGGAAATCACTTGTGATATCTCATCGACATCAGCCATCTCTTTAAATTTCCAAGATGCTATTTCCTGCCCAGCTCCAAGGAATAGTCGATCATAGGTTTCTTTTTCATAGCCGAGTTGCTTAGCTCTTAAAACATTCTTGATGTTACGTATATCAATCATATTTTTGACAAATTTCTGTTTTGCCTGCTCGCATTTGTAAGGTACTTCTACCAGTTTGAATCTATTAATAATGTAGTTGTCTACTACATTATCAATTGTTAAAAAATCAACGTTCTTATCAGAGAGAACATGAGTTACCTCTTCGCCAAAACCATAGTTTTTAAGTATATCAGGTAAATCTTCCTTTTCAGCTTCCATGATTTTTTGTAACAACTTTTTTGTGTTTACCAAAACAGCCTGATTAATTACCGTTTCATCACTTTTTTTCCCTTCTAACCTATTTTTAAGCTCATTTTTAATTAGATGAATATCAATTTTCTCGAGGTACACATCATAGAAATCTTTCATTTTCTTTGAACTATCTTTCTGCATCATCTCTACAGTTTGAATAAATGTATCATCCAAAGACTGTTGTACATCATATGTATTTTCGCCATTTATGTTATAATCTTTTGATGTGTTTAGCAACTCCTTAAAACCTGATAAACTCTTACTATCTAGCATCCGACTGAGTTCGTTCTCTGAAACGAATGGGTTCCCCATAGCCTCAAACTTTGCGTTAGGATAGACAAATTTGAGATAGGTGGAAAAAGGACGAGAGATAATCAATACAGCTCCAGCTATTACGGAGATGACAAGAACCCAGAACGGGTAATTATATGGATCAAAGATTATCTCAAACAAATATATCTACTCCGTTTTTTTATGAGAAAAGCAGCTTTCCCACCTTTATCCGTATTCTGTTTTTTTCCCTTTCAAGTATACCATCAAATGTATTGTCAAGAGTTATTTGTCCATCAACCGACTCAAGAATTATTCCACCAGAAGCATCTACATTACCAGTTACTTTCAAACCCAGGTTTTTAGCAATTTCTTTGTCTTCATCTTTAGACACAATCGCCAAGCAGTCTCCACTGAGTTTTTTTATTCCTTTTTCTGTAAGATTAGTAACTATTTTCTTGTATTCTTTCCCACTGAGCCCTGATAATTTTTGATATGCCTTTGTAAAACATTCCTCAATTATTTTTTCTCTTGCTTTCATTGCCTCTCTTTTTGCATCCTGACTTGCTTTTGAAACTAGGATTTTTTTGAGATTTTCACCGTGCCTCTTACCACCAGCAACCATTTTCTCATATTCGTGCTCTGCTTCTTTTTTCGCATCTTTAATGATGCCAGATGCTTGTCGCTCTGCTTCTTCTAGTATTACTCGTATCTCTTTTTCTGAATCTTTCTTAATTCGTTCAATGATTTTTTCTGCAGTCATGTTTATCTAACTTCTTTATAAGAGTCCAAGTCCAGTCATAAGTAGAATTCCAACAAGAAGTCCAAAGATAGCAATTGTTTCAGGCATAACTGTAAATATAATACCTCTTGCTGCAACATCAGGGTTTCTCCCTACTGCACTTATTGAAGATGATGCAACCATTCCCTGGTTTATGGCAGATATTCCTGTAAGTCCCACTGCCAGACCAATCCAGACTGCGCCCATTCCAGCAAGTGAACCCACGACTACTTCTGATCCACCACCAAGCAGGCCTGCACCCATCATTAGCAATATGGCTGTTAGAAGTCCATATACTGACTGTGTCATGGGAAGTACCTGCAATACAAGACATTTACCAAATAAATTGGGTTTTTCTGCAGTTACCGCTATCGCAGAAGATCCTGCAAGTGCAAGTCCAATAGCAGATGATATTCCTGCTATACCTATGGCAATTGCACAGCCTAGTATCACAAGCATTTTATTTTGGTCACTTTGAGTTGCCTCATCTCCTTCTTGGGCACTTGCTATACCTGCAGAAAACAAAAACATTGCTGCAAGTAGCAGTACCATCATTGCTGCTTTTCTCTTTTTTATCATAGTTTTTTCCTCCATTGTTAATCTATTTTTCTTCTTCCATTCGGGTATATTTTCTATTTAGTTTAAAGGGGGAAAACTCATGTCCACCTCCTTCGTAAAAACGATTAAAAAACTCCACATATTGAAGTCGAAGTGAATGAACACCTGCACCTAAAGCTTGTAGTGCAAGATTTACAACATGTAAAATTATGAGCAATATTGGGAGTAATATTATTCCGACCACAGGAATCATGCTTGGAATGAGCTGTGAAACAACGTTGAATGCCAGTGCCATGCCTGCTGTTGCTAGACCAAGTGCCAGCAAACGAGCATATGAAAGCCAATCACCAACATAACCAGTTATATCAAAAAATCCAATTGGACCTGCGCTAATAAAAAGTAGAATGAGCCCCACTACAACCATTATTCCAGATGCATACATCAATATTGTCGATATTTGCCAATCAAGTATGAAATGTCCAATGAGCAGACCACCGCCAAGTTGTAATGGAACCCAACAAAAACGCTCTGTAAGCATTTCTTTAAAATCTCTCCGTTTATAGGATTGATAAAGACCTAGTAGTATTCCAACATTCAAGTGGATGAGTCCAAGAATCAACGCAATTGAAAGAATTGTAAGTGGATCTTTTAGCGGCTCAGCTGGCAAATGTATTCCGGCAACGGTTAAGCTGTATAAAGGCAATTCTTGATTTCCATAAATGAAGCGAGGAATGAAGTCCCCAAAAAAACTATTTGTTAAAAGACCTACAACGGTAGTAGTAAGGCCAAGCCATATCCCCATAAAGGAAAAAGATCCTATCATTTCACTATATTTTGAAAACTTGATATATCCAAATATTGAAAGAAGTAGGATTGTAAGACCGTAACCAGCATCACCAAGCATGACACCGAAAAACAATACAAAAAAAATACCCATAATAATAGTTGGATTCAGTTCATTATATTTGGGAGTTGCAAACATACTCAAGAGACCTTTGAAGGACTCTGCCCACTTTGGTGTTTCAAGGTAGGTAGGGGGGTTATCAGGATTGACGGATGGGGTCTCAAAATTGCATATCACGTAATCTTTTGAAACGTCAGATATTGCATTTTCCAACTTATTCTCATTTTTTTCCAAAACCCATCCATTTATCACATATGTAGAATCTGTTTTAGCAAAATTTTTAGAAATTTCTTTTCTCACTCTTTCAAGTTTTATTTCCTCCCTGAGAGCAAGTAAATCAGACAGTTGTTCTTCAGCGAAAACACGTAAATGTGAAACTGTCTGTTTTTTTTCTTTATCTATATCCTTTTTCTCCTTTTTAAGAGATTTCAAAACGTCTTTGGGACGACCGGATAAATCTCCCAAATCAAATTCTGTAATTTTATCTCTGCATATTTTTTCTATCTTTTCCCTTTCTGAAATATGAGTGGCAATTAATACTGCCCATTCCCGATTTTTGCCACTATTGAACTGTTTAGAATATATTGCTGCATTGTCAAGTTTATCAATTTCGACCTTAAGATTTGATAGATCAGATGCCCTGCCAGCTTTAATAATTAGATAGTCCGACTCCCCAATATCTGAAATATCTATATCAAAATCTACCAGATAATTGATCTGTTGATCGTAAAAATTAATCCTGTCTTTCTGTTCTTTTAAGTCGTTTAACTTTTGTTCACTATCAAGTATGTTTTTTTCAATTTCACCCAGAGTTCCTTCAGCATATGAGTAAATTTCTTCTAAAGAACGATCTTCAACAGTTTTTATCTCAGGCAACTGTGGATTAAGTATGGCTTTTAATCCACTAGGCTTGGATCTGATTCTATTCAAAATGTCTATCAATCTAGATAATCTCAATTCATAGGTTGTGCAAACACCAGCCTCGGGATGCATGGATGCTTTTTCCATGTCTTCCAACATCGCTGGTTCTTCACGAGATACATCAATTATCTCCACCATACCTGTCTCATGGAGATTTTTTATAACGTCTTCTACATAACGTTGATGGACAATTAATGAAACTTTCTTCATCGGAGCTGGAAATAATATGGTTTATTCCCCCTCTTCTATCTCCACTATGATCAGGTCTACGGCTTCTAATATGTTGTTATCTGCAGTCTCTTTTATCATAGAAATTTCTTTTTTGACATTATTTCTGATTTTGTCAATATCTGCCATTGCAGTCTCTTCTGCCTTTTCGCAAAGTTCCTTATATTTCTTTTGAGCGGATTGTATGATGCTTTGTTTTTCTTTTTCAGCATCTTTTTTTGCCTTTTCAACAATTTTTTCAGCATCTTTTTTTGCTAATTCTATAGAGTGAATAGCATTTTTCTCTGCTTCTTTGATATATTTAATAGAATTTGATGCCATTTAATATCCGTATTAAAAAGATGCTTATTAGGGTTTTTATTAGATTTACATGCCCCAAAATTTGTCGGTCTTTCTTTTTATCTCAAAAATTTTATTTAAAACGTCTTTTTCATCAAGATTTAAAACATCCATATCTCGAATTTTCTTCGCATCGCTCCCAGGAATATCAGTATAGAACACATCTTCTCCCTTGATCTGTCTTCCAACAGTCACTCCTTCTATTGATATAGCCACTTCTTGCCCTTGTATGGCTTCCTCAACTGGTTTATTTTCAGATTGCATACCCTTAATCGTACCTATTATTCTTCCATCATCCTTCATCAGTTTTGCCCCATTTTTTATCCTACCGGCCAGCACTCGCACCCCTATGACTGCAGGATGGCTAACTCTGAAAACGTATTCAGGTAAGAATTTAATCATACCGGGATGTATGTATTCCTGTCTTCTTTTTCTTTCAATCTCTGCTTTCTTCTTTTCTATCCACTCATCATAATTTTCCATTATTGTATATATAACATCTTCATTGAAAACAGTAGTATCCGTATTTGCAAGTTCATCCTTTGCCTCAGGAAGCATTTTTATGTTAAAAGCAAAGATGAGTTTATTAAGTGGATCTGTTGTTGCAGCAGCCTCTATAATATCTCTCTTTGAAACATTACCAATTTCTGCCTTCCTTATGTTGATACCCTTATCTCTTGATTCTTTAATGAGTGCCTCAAGCGACCCTATTGTATCGGCTTTAATCATGATTCCTTGTTCATCTAATTCGAAATCTATTTTTGTTTGACTCTTTATTTCTTCAATGAGTTCTTCAAGATTATTCTTGACCACCCTTATTGGCGCTCCAGGAACTACGTTTTCCAGATTGGGTGAAGAAATCTTGATACCGCACGCAGCATGAACCTCTTTAATGATATCAAAACGTTCTCTTGGATCACGTATTTCATCGAGTGGTTTTGGTTTAAGAAGGGCTTTTATGCCTGTGACAACGGGTTCATTTTTGGTACCAATTACAATTTTGTCGTTGCTTGCTATTGTTCCATTATAAATGATAGCATCAATAGTCGTGCCAAGTCCCACTTCTTCTTTTACTTCTAGAACACTTCCTTTACCTGGACCGCTTTCTATGTGTAATTGTTCCTCCAGAAACCGCTGTGCCAGTCCAACAAGAGTCATAAGAAGTTCCGGTATTCCTTCACCCTTTTTTGCAGATATTGGTACAATTGCCACGGTTTTTCTGAAATCAGCAATATTAAAATAAAGATCGGACTGTATCTTGTTTTCAAAAAGCGTTCCGATCATATCATATATTTTTTCTTTAAATACAGTTTTGACGATAGGACGTTGTTTTTCTATCCTTATCTTTGCTATATTATCGATTGTTTGCCATCCTGAAATTGCATCTATTTTATTTGCAGCAACTATAAATGGTGTTTTGTATTGTTTTAAAATGTTTATTGACTCATATGTTTGGGGTTTAAATCCATCATTTATATCAACTATTAATACTGCTAAGTCTGCCAGTGATCCTCCCCGTGTTCTTAGTGTTGTAAACGCATGATGTCCTGGCGTATCAATGAACAATAAACCGGGCAATGTGAATTTTTTTCCTTTCAGCAGATCTCCGCAAACATTATGGATTACATCAATGGGCACTTCTGTTGCACCGATATGTTGAGTTATTGCCCCTGATTCCCTTGCCGCAACATTAGATCCTCTAATAAAATCTAAAAATGATGTTTTTCCGTGGTCGACGTGACCTAGTACGCTTACTATTGGTTGTCTTACGTATTTTGAGGGAGTTGCCATACCATTCACTCGGGCGTTGTTAACATAGCTCCCTTTTTAATCTTTGTCGATGTGGTTCATTAGTTGTTATTCCTGTTTTTCTTTTTTTGTTATATTTTATCGGATAAAGCATCAAAGAATTAGATAATCCTGAGTAGCAAAGTTCATAATCGAGTCTAGTGATTAAATCTATAGATATTGCTCTCTCTTTTGCAGAATACAACATACCCTAATTTGCTTTTCTGTTCGGCATATTCAGGGTTGCTAGTGATTATAGTACTATTAGCCCCCCGTATTTTATATCTCCACGTCATCATTTTCCATTCCTCCAATTTTAGATAATGACATGTCTTCTAGTTTATATTCATAAAAATGGGGTGATTAAAAGTACTATATCTTGCAACTGACAGGTGTAAAACTTGATTAATGATTGATTTTTTCATCGTGTTTATACTTAGCTTTAAAACCTTTTTTTTGTCCTATGAGTTTTTTGTAAAAAGATAGTAATTCTTTGTCCTGTTGTTTCCAGTTCATTGGTTGTCTCGCTTGCAAATCTCCATGCGCAGGGAATTCCCACATCGATTTCTCCTGATTCATACCTATCTCTGTTCCATAGTATATTGTTGCTGGTTGATCTATTGAAAACTGTATAGTTGCCGCTTGTTTGAGTTTTTCTTTGTTGTTTTTACATTCAAATAGGAAACGGTTCATATCATGGTTATCAAGAAAGGTAGGTAGAAAATAATTGTCTGGATATCTTCGATAGTGGCGTTTAACTTTCTTATGCAATTTTTTTGGTTGACTTGTATTTTCTCTGGCAATATTTTCCCTTAATAACTCCTGTAATCTGAAATCTAGAACGCCATCAAGCTCTAAGATGTACTCCTTTAATAGGCTGTCTGAAGATGCTCCAAAAAACCATTTCAAGAACTTCCATCTTATGTTTATTGTCCTGATCTCATTGAATTTGATTCCCTGCATCCAAGCCTCCCCTATTAAAACGGCACAGGGATATTCTTTTTTTATTTCTTTACTGAACTGTTCCCAAAAAGTATGAGATGGTCCCATAACATGATCAAGTCTATAACCATCAAATCCAAGATTAAGCCAATGTTTAGCTGCATCTATTATATGATCTCTGGCCGGCGGATAATTGAGATTTATTTTTGGAAGGTCTCTAATACTTAGAAAGCAGAGATATTCGTGTGGCCATTTTGTGAAATAGAACCATTGCCCATATTCGCTTTTTATGTTGTGTTGTGCATCTTGAAAGAAAGGATGTTTCCTTGAACAGTGGTTGGGAACAAAATCTGCTATGATTCGCATATCGTACTTATGAACAGCCTTTATGAGTTTTTTTATGTCCTCTGCTGTACCATAATGTGGATCAACTTGATAGAAATCGGTGATATGATAGCCATGATATGTATTAGTTTTGTAAAACGGGGAAATCCAAAGGGTGTTTATACCAAGGTTTTGAAGATAAGGTAATTTTTCAATTATCCCTTTAATGTTTCCCCCCAAGAATGTTGGTCTATCCCAGTCTTCAGTGGAAGCGAAACCGGCGAATCGGTCAATTAATATATGATAAATAATTGCATTTTTAAACCAGTCAACACCACCCATATAGTGGAAGATATAGAATATGGTACTTTTATATTGTGTTGGAGGAGGGTGCCACTCCAATTTATATGTTTATATACAAACTCAACCCATGCATTAAAGATTAA
>CAZXHI010000077.1:0-10770 GCA_964640555.1 uncultured Thermoplasmatales archaeon
CAGTTTGGATCTCCAACAGTCTTTTCAATTATTGGAGCAGTAATATCAACATAGAATGTCTCATTATCCTCGAACTCGTTACCCAAAATATCTGTTGCACGAATAAGCAGGTAATGCATACATTCTTCAGTGAGATAGAGAGATTCATTTTGGAGATCTTCAAGAAGCATCCATCCCGTCCAATCTCCCTGGTACCAAATATTGTATTCAACTGTATCAAGACCAACACCACCCATACATCCGCGATCTTCAGCGTAGAATGTAATTGGCGTGTCTGGTGTAATACAATATTCTTCTCCAGTTACAATAGTGCAATTTGGATCACCGACGGTTTTAAAAATAGTTGGTGGGGTTAAATCAACATAGACAAGTTGTTTTCGACCAACGATGTTATTTTCTAGTTTATCAATTGCTTGATGATAGATGAAGTGCATACATTCTTCATTAAGTTGAATGTCAATAATCATTTTTCCATCAGTATCATCGAGGTCTCCGCTAACATTCACATTAGCATCTTCATATCCTGTGGCATTGTTATCATAAATGATTCCTTCTGCAATGATTTGTGTTTTATTATTTTCAATTCTCCAAATAATACGATCTACACCCGCTACACCACCAGTACATCCAGTATCATTGGCAAAAATTCTTTTTATAGTATGATTATTGATAAAGCGTGCTCCACCAGGTAAAAGATAATCATCTATGTAGGTAAAATCATCGTTTGAAGGCGCATCAAAATCAACGAGAAAATCAAATGGTTCTGAAAAATTCCAGTTTCCCACAGTATCAACACAATGCGCATGGATTTGATGAAAGCAGCTTTCCTCAATATAGAATTGGATGGATATTCTACCATCATTGAGGTCTGCATCTGTGGTAAAGGGATCACCTGTTTGTTGATTATCATAGACATACACCCATGCTGGGTCATCCCAGTTTCCAAATACATCCGATTTGAATAATTTATATTTAATAAAATCAGTTCCTGTTTCCGCATCCGATGAGTTAATCCATACTGGTGTTTGTGATCCAATTAAATCAAGCCATTCCAACGATGTATTGTATACATCTTCCATGAGAGGTGTTCCAAGTTCAATGGTTTGTATTGGTGGGTAGTCTTCACCAGAATCTCTACACACAAGAGTCTCTTCTGAAACTGTAGTTGATGGGGTTTCATCACTATCGATCGTGACATAGTTAGTAATTGCAGTCCCAGGTGGAGTTGATAAATCAACCTGGACAAGCAACCATCCACAACCTCCCTCTTCTATAGAAATGGTTCCCACATCCCAAACTACTGTATGGTTAACACTGTCATAACTTCCACCATCTGAAGCATCGACAAAGATTAATTCTGATGGAAGGGTATCTTCAAGGATGACATTATTCGCGGAAAAATCATTCATGTTGTCAAAACAAATCGAATAATTTATCTCATTACCAGGATTTACACATAATTCTAATCTATCATCCTTCATTAGATTTAAAGGATTGAAACTTACTTCTTCTCTAGGAATGCAAATTCCCGCTGGACTACCTGAAACAGGTTCCGATTCAACTTCTATAAAGGGAAATGTCGATGTGTCCCATGCTTGTATATATCCCAGGCCATCTGCATGATCATATGGACTTATTGTTACATATGCATAACCCGTAACTTCATCAACAGCAATACCTACTCCTTGGTCAATTAAATCTCCAACAGTTTCAGTACTTGTTGATAAGTCATATTTACTTAGATTATGTGAACCGCATCCAGAAGGGGTCCATGCACCAGCATCCATAGAGGTAGTGTAAACACAACCCCTTACTGAATCAACAGCAATCGCAACTGGTTTATGAATTGGTGTAAAGCTTTTAGACGCGTCTTCAGTCCATGTTGCAATGTCATATGCTCGGGCTACCCCTGCACCTGAATCGGCAACCCAAAGAATGCCCATGGCCTCATCGATAGCAGCGCCCATTGCCTGATTTAAATTTGGCAAATCTATTGGAAAACCTGCGCGTAAGGTTGCAGTTGACAATGATGGATCCCAATCGTATGCATATAGATCATCTAAATCTGTATTCATTCTTTTTATTGCATAAATAATGTTATTTTGATCATCTACTGCTATGCCACCAAAATCATCCCCATCATTTGTGTAACCAATTATTGTCATCGTATTTGCGTCAACAATTTCAAAGGTGGTACTAGAAGCCGAGTATTCTGTAGTGATAAAAAGTGTATTTGAACTTTCATCGATTGCCATACCAGCTGGATCTGTAGCCCATGATAAACCATAGCTCGCCTGATATGTTACTGCTCCACCAGGATTAATATTCCAAGCATCGAATTGCATATTGTTGTGATCAGGTACTAAATAGAGTGACTTAGCACCTGCAGTTCCTGAAAGTATTGCAGTTGCGGTCAATACAGAAAACACCAGCGTCAAAATTATCAAAAATATTTTCTTTTTCATTTTATTTTCTCCTTATATTTTTATTGGGAAAAATTACTCCCCCCCTTACAATCTCATCAGTTTTATTCATTTTTACATATTTTATTCTAGCCGTTTATGAGTTAAATCATCTCATTTTAGCCCACGTTACTATTATCTATCCATTTATATATTTTTCGTTTCGTAATACCATATTTTTCATATGAACAGTCATATCCCCCATCGTCATCCATCTCACGTCAAAAATAACGTCAATTTTTCACTTTATACCTATAAGAGATCTTTATATAAGCTTATCGATATTTTACTTATATTTTCCATATATATATTTTAAATTTTTATATATGTTTTATATGTGCAACAATGCATAGATTCTAGACGATTTTTATGATTGTAACTCTTGCATCATTGTAAATCACAACTTTTACTTTAACCACATTTTATATTCAACCAACACACCATAAATACAGCACTCATAACATACTAGCATCATAAAAAAAACTAAAGGAACCAGAATGAAAAGAAAACTAAAATGAAAAAAATAGGCCTAAAAATCATTTTTATTTCCAAAATGTATGGCATCATGCCTTCCCCAAGAGTAGCCTATCAACTTAAATCCTACTCTTGCATCCACGCAGCCCTGTTCAAAGTTGCTGAAGTGCCATATGAAAGTTAACTCAATAGAATCAGAAAAACTTCCTTACTTTTATTTCATCTTCTACAGCATTTCCATCTTCATCATATGCAATTACTTTTAGCTTATGCTCCCCATTTGCCTTTTCACTAAAAGTATAAGTAAAAGGTTCAGAAAAAACAGTATCTTTAAGAACACCATCAATGTAAAACTCTACTTTAACAGCATCATCATTTCTAGATCTAAACCAGAAATCGTGGACAAAAGCTTCAATTTCAATGTTGCCAAAAATGATACATTTTGAATAAGGCATAATTCTATTATTATTTACATAAATCGCGCTTAAAGGTTTTTGCAAATCAACTTGTATTATATCTGGTTCCATGGACGTATTTATCCATAAAATATCATTTCCCTGGGCATCATTGCGGTAAGTAGACTTGTCACGATAATCTGATGCATATATGTATAGATGAGTTTCCCCAGCCGCAACATTCATACTATAAAACCCGGATACGTCAGTACGTGTCTCGTTTTCAATTCTATTATTATGTTCATCTTGCCATTCGAGATATACCATCGCGTTCTCTATTGGAAAACCTGTCTCAGAATCAGCTATATACCCGCATAACATGGAGTTTTCAGGAGGTTTTGGAGTTAATGATATGTTCAACCATAGCGTTTCAAAGTCAGATAGTTGATATTCATCAGAATAATTTGGAATATAACCATTTGAATCGAAATAAAGCTCAATATCACCAGCCGCTGCGCTTATACTATAAAAACCTGCTAAATCAGAATAGGTTTCATTCCAATATCTCTCCCACCAACCACCCCATTCAAGGAAAACATATGCGTCTTCAATGGGATCATTTGTTTCAGAATCAGTTATAAAACCACAAACCTTTGATTTTTCCTCTGGATGAGGCTTTAATGTAACATTTATCCATTTAACCTCATTTTCCTGAATCGCGAAATGTTCTAATCGCTCCTGCATATATCCTTTCCCACTGGCGAACATCATTATTCCACCGGCAGATACGTTTATGCTATAATATCCTGTTGAGTCAGATATGGTTTCGTTCCAGTAACCATCCCAGTAATCACCATTAATAACTTCGATAATAGCATTTTCAATGGGCTGGTCTGTATCAATATCAGTAACGTATCCACAGATTTTTGCATTTTCAGAAAACGAGGTTTTTTCATTTCTCTGATTCTTGATGAAATCTTTCTCATGGTGTTTTTTATTAGAGTCTGATTCAACGTTGCTGGTTAACAAGGGAAGTTCACCAGGGAAACCATCATACATTGTAGGATGTTGTCTAACAGTTCTTGGTTCTGTGTAGAAAAATGCCTCCTCTGCTGAAATTACACCATCAATATTGCTATCTCCATAACCTCTTAACGCATCGATTAGGTACGGTGCAAAACCACCTGAGTAAGAGACTTCATCTTCGCAAGATGCCATTAGTACTACGCGGCCTTGACCACTTACATCTTCTGCAAAGCCTTCCATCCAATCTGAAACAGATTTTGTATTATCCGTTTTTATAGTATGGAATCTTCTATCTATGATATTCAAATTTGGCGGATCGTTAAATCCACCAGCATAACAACTATCAACTATAAGACAAACACCATATGATTCTAATCGGTTCAGATAGAAATTTAGTTCATCATCCCAGATATAAAGATTAGGATATGCAAAACCCCAGAAACTCACCAGGGCTTCATCCGTTCCATCGGCTTCATCAGCAGGGGGTATATCTACACCTAAGGGAAAACCATGTGTGGTAATGTAAACTAGTGAAATATCATCTTCGTCCTCCATTTCATCTAACCATTTTAATCCTTCTATTATGTTTGTTATGGTTGCGTCTTCGCCTTTTATAACTTTTATATGATCCTCTTGCCACCAAGGGCAATCAAGAAGTAAATCATAGAAATCATCAACTTCTTCCAACATAAGAGGTCGATTTTGCTGCGGATCATCAGCGTATAAAGCAACAGCTACGAGTAAAGCCCAATATTCATTTCCATTATTGTTTTCTGAAGTTTCATTCATTAAACTGGTGGCTGGTAAAACAGTTGAAATCAGCAGCGTACAAATAAAAACTCCAATCATTTTCCTTTTCATTCGATATTCTCCACTTAGTATTTTTTGACCTCACAAGATAATGGTTAAATGTTTTCAATAATATTTTTATTTCCCACTACCATATTACACAGAACCAACATGAGACGTAAAGATACAGGTGAATATGGATTAGCAACAATTTTTTTGTCTACTTGTATATCTGGAGATCTCTCGCATACATACAGATTCACCCCAACATGCGCCAGGCAATACTTGTAAACAATAGATGGATTAGTAGGCGCCCGTGTCCTACAAAGCTCAATGGTAAATGAAAGAATGTTCCTTTCTCCATATAACCAGTTTTCAGATGTGCCGATCGTACCGCCAGGCCATGGAATAAAAGTTCCTTTGCCTTTATTAAAATCATACTTGCTAATACTTGCCATACCTTCACCAATGGATATAAAGAGATCCTCATCTGGTGTATACTGACTTGTATGCATCCAAGGATAAATTATAAACTCCCCATATGAGTGATATGAAAGAGAAATGTTGATATCCTCTGATTCAACAAATTTTTTTACTGCTGTTGACTCATTTTCAGAAAATGGATATTCCCCTCGGTAATTCCAACTCTCCGGATTTGAAGTCCATGAATCACCATAAGGGCCTGGAAAGATATCATAAAGCTCCCATTTATACGCATAATTTCTATTTAAATCAACACCGATATTATCTGTTTGCCCCTCCTTAGGATTGCGATTCTTTCTCCATCCATCATTTCTGTTATCGGTATATTCAACTCCATCTGGGTTTACCATTGGAATCAAAAATATCTGAGTGTTATCAATAACATTTCTCACTCTATCTTCAGAAGGATCTTCATCAACAAGACCGTCGTTGTCATTATCTGAACCATCAATTGGGTCTTCATTTATTTGCCCATCCTCATCATCATCTGTATTTTCTTTTCCATAGTTTTCAACCATGTGTTGAATAAAGAAAATCAGTGCCTCAAAGGATGGTTTTTCATTGCCGTGATGGGCACCCATAAGCAATACTCCGGGTTCATCTTCATCCTCGTTTACATTATCTGAGAGTTTTACCATCCAAACGTTACGTCCTTCATAGGTAGTGCCGATGGATTCTAGTAGCATTATGTCTGAATAATTTTCTTGAAGAGTATGAAGTAAATCTGTCATCTCAGAGTAGGTAAAATATTGATGGGGTATCATACTCGTGCTGTTAAAGTGTTGATTTGAATATGAGGTACCCATTACAGGATATATAGTAGATATTAAAATTAGGATAACTGCAAGTAGCATCGATAGCGTTTTTTCTTTCATTCTGTTTTACTCCTAGATTTCAAGATTTTCTATGGAAAATCTGTATTAAAAAATGTTAAATCAATATCATGCCAATCATCAAAATCATTTAATCCACGTGAACCATCTGAATAATCAACCATAAGATACATGTAACCATAATTCATGACGCTTTTATATGGTCGCCATTTCCAATAGTTCAACTGCCAGGGATACATCGAATTTCGATCATCAACTCCATTATTGTTAATATCAAGTGTATGCCCACATTCATGCATATATGCACTTGCATACACCACATCTCTGTTCAACAACAGATTTTCAGATTTTTTCTCATGACCATTGCTTGTAATATAAAATCTATCGGCGCCAAACATTGCACCTGCAGCTGAATTGCATTTATGAATAATAACACCATAATGAAAAACACCTTTTCTCCAATTATCCTCATTGCCATGTAAAAAATAATCATTGTAAATCTGAGATAATTCGCTATTCTGATCCATCCAAGACATAGTCGTTTCTTCATCAAAAGGAATTGCATCTGAACCAGAGTTTTCCCAACTGCCATCATCAAGATGATAGACAACATTGTGTTTATCATAGGCTGTTCTTAACAATTCTTTCGATCCATCGGGCAACATACTTGCTGCCTCTCCATTAGGTCCTGCCTCCATCTGATCTAATTCGACAAAGAGATCTTTACAGGACGGATTAGAGCCCCATTGTGAGGTCAAATACTCCTCAATGTTATTCAACCCATCTTCATCATCATCCATATTTTCGTGATCTTCCCAGACAAATGGATCATACTTCCAGTCATGTATCCATGAAAAGTTTTCCCAGTCAATGTTAAGAAAGTATCCCCATTTATATTCCCATTCAATAGGAACACCATCTTTATCAGCATCATCACCTGTATTATCCACTGTTGGGTCAGTGTTAAAAACATTTACTTCAGTCCAATAAGGAATACCATCTCCATCAAAATCATCTTGATAAATATCAAACCACAACTCGCAATCTCTATTATTTTGATAATAACTATTATCATCACATCCGTTTAATCGCCCATAACCACTTGGGTCAATACCGCCCCAAAAAGGATTTAACCAATCATCTCCAGACCAATGACCAGTTTTCAAATTATATGACAGGTCGATATCATAAGCATCATCAAAATTTTGATAATTGTCGCCAAGATCACAAAGTTTATCTCCCTGTGGATTTGAATCCCAAAGTTGGATAGTGATATTGACAAATTCTTTGTCATCAGGAACATCCAGAGTCGCTGACCATTGAGGATCATAAACATATTTCATGTTCTCCCAGACGGGACTAGCAAATTCCTCATCATTAATGATAACTTTCACAAAAAAATCAGGATCACTAAATAGATCAATTTTATCAATCGGGAAAATGCCCAGATCAGTTTTTTCCAATGACCGAATCTGTTTAATTTCTACGGTTATAGAAAGATCGACCAAGGGATCAATATCATCGTTGGCATTAATCCCTGTTGCCAAGACACATGAATTTGTTATCAGCATAGTAATAAGTATTATAGCGTGTGTTTTATATTTCATAAATTAACCACCAATAGAATTTTTTATTAGTTGTCATATATTTATATAATCTTAAGATATCTTATTAATTTTTCTATTAGTTCACTAACAGAAGGTCAAATTTAATAAAATATAAATAAAATAATGGACATATTGTCTGTTATGTTAGATGAAAAAGATGAATGCATACTTGCTGAATTGAAAAAAAACTCCAGAAATTCCACAAAAAACATATCATCAAACGTGAAAATACCAAGGATAACAGTCCATAGCAGAATACAGAAGATGATAGATAATAAAATCATAAAATCATTCACAGTGATCCCAGATTATAAAAAAATCGGTCTAACTTCCACGGTTTTCGTTTTTGTATCTACCAATCCCTGTGAATCTGGCGCTTCAGTAATGGAAATCGCAAAAGAAATCTCTAAATTATCAGGCGTATATGAAATTCATATAATATCAGGTGAATATGATTTCTTCATCAAAGTTAGAGGGGCATCATTTGCTGAAATTGGTAAACATGTTATTGCAAAAATTAGACAAATAAAAGGTGTGGGAAGAACTCTGACTTGCACCTGTTTTACAACAGTAAAAGAAGAATTATAAAATTTCTAAATGGGGGCACCTAAATCATATACTATTTGAACTTCTTCAGTGCTAAGTGGTCTATCATAAATTCCAATCTCATCAATAATTCCATCAAAATATAGTTAGATTAATTCTCCCGAAACATTCATCTACTTATTACGAAAAGTGCCAATTCTCAGTTAATTATAATATAGAGACATCTAATGCCACCGTTGTAGCAAGAGGGCAATTCAATATGAACGATAAGCACAAGATTCTTTCTACTGTAAGTCTATTTCACGCCTTTAATGATGGTGCTGTTTCTGTCATTCCTTTACTATTCCCTGTTTTTAAAACATTGTTTAATTTATCTTATACACAAATCGGATTGATAACTGGCAGTGGACTCGCTGTAACCCTTATCTCTCAAGTAGTAATTGGGAGAATATCTGATAAAAATAACAGTAAAACATTTCTTCTAATTGGGGTGTTGCTATTAAGCGGATCGCTGCTTACGATTCCTTTGTCACAAGGTTTTGCTACATTATTATTGTTTGTCATTATTCTAAAATTCTCTTCTAGTTTTTTTCATCTAAGCGGCATAGGATTAATCTCTAGAACCTTCAAAAGGGATAGGCTCGATTGGGCTATGGGTAAACAGAGTGCATTTGGAGATTTTGGAGCTTTTGTAGCAATACTAACGACACTCTATATTGCAGAAAGTATTGGGTGGGTTTTCCCCTTTTATCTTTGGTTCATATTTGGAGTAAGTTGTTTATTCATTGCTTTATTTCTTACCAGAGGCATTGCAGAGAAGTATCTAAGAGTCGAGCAGACAAACAATAAAAAACAGACCGTAACTGAAGCAATTGATGAATGGATTAATATAATGAAACGTCTTAGACTACTAATTCCCCTATTTATAGTGAGTGGGATGGCCTGGGGAGTTACAATAAACTATCTTCCTTTGTTTCTGAATGAAAAAACTCCTCTTGTGTTATCTTCAATTGGTATAATCGTATCACTTTGGATTGGAGTGGGGACTATTGCGTGTCTGTTTTATGGGAAAATTCAATCTTACGTTGGGCGAAAAACCATTATTATCCTTGCCTATTTTACTATGGGTGTAATGGGATTTTTCCTTGCTTTTTCTACAAATGTTTTGATAATCATCGTTATCATCATTTTATTAGGTCTATCAACCTTTTTGACTTTTCCTGCATTATTTTCTTTTGTTTCGGAAGCCACCCATGAAAGTATTGAAGGGAAAACCTTAGGATATATTTTTACCCTTCAATTGGGAGGTGGCGCAATTTTTCTTTTTTTAAGTGGCATATTCGCAGATTTATTTGGGATTTGGATACCATTTGCATTTTTAGGTCTCGCTAGTATACTAACTGCAATTGTACTTTTCATTAATCGTAAACAATCATACATTCTCAATTAATATTGGCGATACTATCTTTTCTGTGTGAGAACATCTTGAAAAGGAAAAAATTTGACATTCCACAAAGAAAAACAATGAGATTTATTCTTTCATCTGTTCTTCTTTTCCTTCCTTTTTCAACATCAACCTCTTTATTCAAATGCATTACCTTCAATCATGTATGGTTTATGCAAAATTGGCGGTGTTTTGCCAAAAAATTAAGCTTATTCTGTTTTCCGTTTATTTCATCAATAAGAAAATAAAATCCATTCTATGTTCGTCTGACTGACATAACTCATTCTTAAAAATTCATCGCCTTTTTATAGGAAAATATCAAAAAACTATCTTTTTGCACAGTCCGTTCATAAGAGATATTTATAGGTATTATGTTTTTTTAGTTATTTTCCTCTCGCATTACTATTAATCAAAATCTGTTCCTAGATCGTAGCCACAATACGGACATTCATTTCCATCGTCCAGGGCTTGATTACAGTTAGGGCAGATGCCCTCGGAGCTAAAATCTTGGTTTTCAGCCTCGATAGAACACCCACATTTTGGGCATACATAGGTAGGGGACAAACTATCGGGCGAAAGATGCATTTTCTCACCACAATTTGGACAGACCCATTTTTCTTCCAGTTCCGTTATCATTTCCACATATATCCGCTCCAATTTTATTACAAAGCATTTTATTGTCTACTGCCTATTCTATTTAAATCTAGTGTG
>CAZXHI010000078.1:0-2305 GCA_964640555.1 uncultured Thermoplasmatales archaeon
TTGAACATAGTAGTTGTTGATTTTACATAGTTTCTGCTTAATACTTCAAAATATCTTTTTTTTTAAATTTTAGATACTGCTCTGCTTTTTTACAAAGTGGACTCAAGCCAAAGGTTAGTTGTTAAACTCTTTGTCAGTAGCAAGTGGAACAAAGTAGAAATCATTTATCTTTACCAAGTTTAGTTTTTTGTAGTTTGTATATGGATTTTCTAAATTAGTAATTTGAGATAGAAAATGTAAACAATTTATATGTTTTAATTAGAATTAATACCTATGTTTCTAGTTTTAGATTTTATTTTAAACTTTGAAAAACATTCGTAGCCTTTTGTTTTGCAGTTGCCCAACGTGGCTTATAAGATTTTCGAATTTTTTTATCATACTCTTCAATAGACATCTCATTGAGAATCTCCATACCTTTATCAAGAGCTAATGAAATAGTTGAATTTATCGCTCTCCCAGCCCCTGCAAATACACGAAAAGGTAATGATCCGAGGAATTTTAATCCATAAGGAAGACCTTCTATCCTCATTGTATTTCCAATAACTTTCAAATATTTGTCTTCAATAACTTCTCCAAAATGAATTATTGGAACCCCTAAACTAACTGTTGATATTGGGTCAACAGATACATCACTTGGAACCCATTTTCCATCAATTTTTACCTCAGAACTACCATGAATCGCAAAAAAACCAATAGAATCATACCATTTTTTAATTAACGGATCAGCAGAAACATATGTATCATAACCCTCTTGAATTATTTGGGGACTATACAAGATATATCTGCTAGGAATTCCTGCACATCTACAAAGAGAAATAAATAGACTCATCTTATCAACACATGTACCATGGCCTGCATGGAGAGTTTCAATATCGCTCTTTATCGCAGAGAAATCAATACGAATGTGTTCATTTACAAAGTTAAACGCACTTTCAGCGTAATCCCAATCTGATTTTATAAAGGCACCAAGTTTATTCGCCATTGCAATAATATCCCGATCAAGCGGATTGCAAAGATGAGTTGGGCGTAAAAATCGTTCTGTTGATTTACAATATTTCATTTCTTTTTTAAAATCAGGTATTTCATATGGTAACTTCTTTGGTTTCAATGTAAATGGACCATCAGGGCAAGCTTTATTCGCATTTAATACGAGTCTCGGATATCTTAGAGAAATAAAAATAAGAGATGGAATCGTTCCCCCAAAATTTCTAATCCAATCTATATCTAGAAAATATCCTTTTTCTTTCCATTCTTTAATTTTTGTCAAATATTTATTCTCCTATTTATAATATTTTAATAACTTTACATTCATTTATAAATTATGGTCTCAACTCATGATATCAAGAAATGTAATTCAATTATATTATTAATATCTAGCATAACTATTATACATTTAATATTAACTATTTAACATAGTTCTTGTTAGATGGTTTCATTTATTCTTTAAAAAACATAGGTGCAATAATGCGCAATGTTATAGAAACCTAGGCTATGCGTTCTATTTATTTGTTGCAAAGCTCAAAATGAACACTTTTTCATTCGTCGGTATCGCATGCATTACAGAAAAAGGAAAATATCCCCCTGGATCTCATGATCTTACAAAGTCTGCATGTTTCTGTTGTAACGGAGTTCCCATCATCTTCAATAATTCGTTTGGCAGAGATACTAATTTCTTTTAGTATCTTTTCGTCTATGATTTTGATCTTACCACGTTTTTTGGACAGATATTGACATACTGCTGCAGGCGTTACTCCCAGTTTCCTTGCGGTTTCTTTTTGATTCAATCCAAAATTTTTGGTTATACATTCAGCGATTTCCCTTCTTATGACTGGCAATCCATTCCACATCATATATTCACAAGGGACTTGTCTCATACAATATGAATCATCTTGTTTGTATTTATAATTAACGACTGTTTATTATTTTTATCTAAACAAATTTGAATTTATAATGTTTATCTATTATATCTGTAAATTTTCTCATATGCGACGCCTGATAGATCAAAACATTTAAATACTGATATTACATTAACAATTGTTAATAATTGGGCAGTGGGGAAACTGTATCAACTATATGGCTGTCAAAAAAAATAATGAAAAAACATCTGGATTGGCTTAACAGGAAAGTGGAGAATCAAAATTGCAACAGAGAGAACAGAGGAAAAATAATCTTTTTATACTTCCTCCCTTCCCTCTCCTCACCACTCTAGCTCTCTGGTGCTAGTTTTGTTTCTCCACACCTCCCATTTAAAAAACATGAGCATGTTGTCGAAATTGCTTGTTGATAATATTAATAAAGGTAAAAC
>CAZXHI010000079.1:0-7906 GCA_964640555.1 uncultured Thermoplasmatales archaeon
TATTGGAATATTGCTCCCGCAATAAGGCCCATATGGTATGTTATGAATCTAAACAAGAGAACAAAGACTCCTATCAGAGAGGAGCCTATAAGTACACTGTAAAGGGCTGCAGTACTTCCCTCTGTAACTCCTGCACTTCCAGGAGTTGTCGGCATCATAACGATTATGATGAGCAATACTTGGATCGCACATGATTCAATTATAAAAGGTTCGAGACCAAGACCCATGAGGATGAGTGGTGGGATCATCCAGCCTGTTATCCAAAAAACGGCAGTAAGAATACCTGCTTTTATAAATGCTTTTCTCCCATCAGAAAGAAAAAAGACCATGCTATCATGAAAGTTATCTACTTCGCTGTTTATTCTGTCTATAATTGTATTTTCACTGTCTTTTTTCCTGGAAAACCTACTAAGTTTGTTGCTTAAAAAGATCAAAAAGGATTTTGTTTTTTTAGGATTTTTTAGCGTATATACAAATGCTACTACTGCCAGTATAAAGAGGACTATTGCTATTGTCAGTCCAATTCTCAGTGGACCTGTGTCTATATATTTTCCAAAAACAAAAAGGGCAAATGGAACACATATAAGGAGGAATATTGCATCTAGTAATCGTTCGCCTAGTACTGATGCGGTTGCACCACCGATACTCAAACCATCTTTGTTCAAAAGATAGATTCTTACTGGTTCTCCTCCTGCCATTGATGGAGTTATGTTTGCTAAAAAGAGATTTGCAATGACTATTTTTGTTGATTCCCATAGGCTTATGTTTACATTTTTATCAATGGCGTTGCTCAATATCTTAAGTCTGGCACCCCACAGAGTCCAGTAAATAACATTGATCCCCATTGCAGCAAAGAAAAATTCGTATCGTATCTGGTGGGTTGATAAATATTCAAATGTTTTTGCATCAATTGTAAAATACAAAATTAGTACAATAATTGATATACTTAATATGAGACTAAGTATGATGGAAAGTTTCATTGTTTTAGGTTTTTTTTCTTCTTTGTCCACATTATCGTTATTTCAAGGATGATATATTTCTCTTATGGTTATTTCAACGATTGAGTACGGCCAACTATCTTGAGTAATGCATTTGGTAAAATAAACAAAAAACCTTATCTGTAGTAAACTATTGTCCAGGAATCATCTGTGGTTTCTATGGAAAAATTACCTCTTAGGAAATATCTGAAAACGGCAGGTTATGCTTTTTCAAATTATCTGGCAGATGAAAGCATATATCCATTTTATGCCTCATTTAAGATTACTCATAAGTGCACGCTAAGATGTAGTTTTTGTAATGTGTGGATGGAAAAAACACCAGATCTTTCTAAAGAGGATGTTTTCAAAGTGCTGGATAATCTTGGGAACTCTAGTATTACAGTCCTGAGTCTTGAAGGTGGTGATCCCTTAATGAGAAAAGATCTGGGTGAGATTCTAGAATATGCCTATAAAAAGCCATTTTATCTGTTTTTCACTACTAATGGACACCTGCTTGACAAGAGACCTATGGAAGAATATGGTAAAAACATTGATTATCTTCATATAAGTATAGATGAAGGGCATGACAATCTTGGTTTTTTCGAGAGACTTGAGGAATTTCAAAGCTATGGTCCAGAGATATGCATCCAAATAGTTGTCACAAAGGATACAATGGATGCGATAGAAGAAAAGGTTAAAAGAGTATATGAAGTAGATGCAAGGACTGTGATAATGCCTGCATGTCATCTGGAAGGAACAGATGATTATTATCCTGATCCTGGGAAGTTCGGGGAGGAAATAATCAGACTGAAGAAGAAATATAGAAATACCATTACGACACCAAAAGGATTTTTGGATAATATTAACAAGCCGCATGGGTGCTCTACATCTTCAGTTATTATTGATTCTGATGGCGGACTTTTTTATCCATGTAGAACTGTTGGTAAAAGACTCTACAATTTCACTGAGGGCTCAGTTATGGATTTCGTAAAATCGGATGAAGCAAAGAAGGCAAGGCAGGATATGAAAAACTGTACAAGACGCTGCGGTTGGTACCAATATTTTGCAACTGATGTATTTGCATCTCCGTCTTCGTTTATTTCCTCGTTGAGCCCGTATCTCTTTAAGTGATATGTATCTGTTCATATTATTGCTGTTATTTGGTCAGTGTTTTGTATAACTCTTCTGTTTTTTGCGCTACTTCATTCCACCCGTAATTTTCAACTATGAATTTCCGCGACCGTATACCCATCCCTTTTGCTATTTGTTTGTTGTTTAATAAATAATCAATTTTTTCCGATAGTTCAGCTACCGTATCTCCCTTGAGAATTAAGCCTCTGTTTTCTGCAAGAAGCTCTCCTGCTTTTCCAACATTGGATGAGATCACCGGTAATCCACAGGCCATTGCTTCTCCTATTACTAGGCCCCAGCTTTCGGCTCTTGATGGGAGAACTGCTACATCTGCCCCTCGCGCATAATTTAACAATTCATTATCTGACAAGTAACCAGTGAAAATAATGTTTTTATCTCCATTAGTAAGAGTTTTCAGTTTTTTTATATCTGGCCCCTTTCCAATTATAACCATTTTTGTGTCGGGTGTGTTAATATTTTTGAACGCTTTGATTAGAATTTGGATGTTTTTTTGATATCCGAGTCTCCCCCAGAAGACTAATAGATTTTTACATTTCAGTTTCTTTTTTATGTCTGATTTTCCAGTAGAAAATTTTTCAGTATCGATGCCGTTGGGGATATAAACAAGTTTATCTTGATCGATGCCCCAGCTGGTGTATATTGGTATATAGTCTTCATTGACACAAATAATTTTATCAACCTTTTTTGCTACCGATTTTGTCACCCATCTTATAACTCCTTGGTATAAGGATTCCATCAGTTTGTTTCCTTTAAAATCCAATACATAGTGTGTAGTCATGATGCAAGGCAACTTTGTTTTTCTCATCACTCCGCCGCAAAATGTGAAAAGTGGCCCATGGAGATGCACAAGATCGATTTCATGTTTATTGATTAACTCTTTTACTTTTTTATAGGATCCCGGCGGATTTATGAAATAAATTTCCCAGATTGATAGTATGGAAGGTATATGAAAAAACGTTTGTCCATTTTCTTTTTGATATCCTGATTTTTTTGTATTTCCGCTGATAAGTATTGTATCTGCATTTATCCTTTTTGCAAGTTCTGATACGTGGGTGTATATACCACCCTCCTTGTATGTTGTTATCTCCACTATGTTCATGATCATCAAAACATTTTACTATTAAATTTATGTCAAAGATAACCCTTCAATATATGTCCAGTTTATGCTGTATAATTCTGTCCAATGAATTTCTTCCATGTTTTGATCTATTGTCGCGTTTCTGTATGCAAGCTCAAAAGGTTGAGAATGAAATTTGTCATAGGATTCATTTGTCATGTATACAATTTTTCCAAATCCAACATGCACAACTCTTTCTCTCATTATATCATCGATTACTATGTGTGTAATTCTACTATGATTTTTGCCAATGCCATACAACTCGCCAATATAGTCAGATAGGTTTTCAGCATCCCATATTATAATCGTTTCATCTAGTGTTGTGTTAAATCCAACTGCCTCTACCATCCTTGCAAGACGATGATCTGAAGCGGTTAAACTATTATTTTTATCCAGGTTTTCTTTCATCCATTCTGTCACAGATAGATCTTCATTAGTTATTACTTCATATGATGCATTTAGTGCTACGTGAGAGGGATAAATTGATACAGCATTTGTTGTAACAAGTACGATTACTACAAACATATATACTAGTTGACGTTTCTTCACAAGTCTTGTTTTTCTAGACTGGCTGAGTAATTGTGTGCTAGCATATGGAATTTTTCTAATCCTTTTTGACAGTGATTCGTAATTTAGATTTAAAAAAATGCTTCTTATGCCGCATATTGATATTATACTTAGGGGTGCCATCATATATTCAAGATGTCTATGAGGATATAGTGTCCAACTATTGGTTACTAGCCCATATGTAAATGATAATAGTATAGCCATAAGCCATCCGCGGATAAAAAAACCGTTCTTTATGAGTCTAGTGTGCCTAAAACCTGCAACTCCAAATCCGAAAATGAGGAGTAAAGGTATAGAATATAGTATAGAAAAAGGTGTTAAACTGAAGTTTGTCCACGGCATCTTAAATATTGAAAAAATGCCCATTGCTGTTAGACCTATTATCAATGTTATGGAAAACTTCACTATGCAAGAGTTGACAGTAGCATCTTCCCTTTCAAAGAATATATTAAACCTTCTTTTTAACCAAATGATCCCAAACGATGAAAAAAACAACATATAAAATAGAGTTATTGTAACGTTAGATTCTATTGATATTGGTCCTAATGCGATTCCTGTATTCATAAAACTTTCATATACAGGAGTTGCGATAAATGCCCAATAAGAGAATATAAGACCACTTGCCAATAATATATACGGAACATCAAGTTTCAAGGAAGGTGCCCATTCTTTTCTGCTTGCATTTTCAACAAATACAATAAACACTAGAGAGATGAGATAGAAGTATGTTGTCAGATGGTGAGACATTATCAAAAGTACCGTGGAAATAAATAATGGAATTATGTATCTGAAATCCTGTCGATATTTTATAAAGAAATATATTGAAAGCATCATGAAAAAATGTCCCATTGTCAAAGGTGATGCATGGCTTGTCTGATAGGCATGAAATGGCAGTACTGCAAGAAACAGACTGGAAAGCAAAGCTATTTTTTTGTTACCTACCAATTCACGTACAATAAAGTAAAAAACCATTATTGAGAGACCGCCAAAAATAGGAGCAATTTTTGGCATGATAGTAAGCACATCTATTCCAGTGACCCAATGAGCAACACCAGTTATGGCATACAATACAGGGAAGTATTGATAGGAACCACCCCATCCATAATAGGAGTTAAATAACTCTCCACTTTCTACAAGAGAGTTTGTGAGACTGTAATAAATTCCAAAATCACATCCCCACGCAGCATTTGTCCAGGCAGGTAGTGATCTTACAATTATAGCGATACCTGTAACCAGAATTAACCAGAAAACCCAGTTTTTTGTGATTTCTCTTAATTTTGAAACGATTTCCAACTTTCTCCTCTCACAGCGAATATTTGTTGTATATATTCTCCGCCCTAATAAAATAATCCTATTTAAATGGACTGTTTTCAGTTGAAGAGATTACGTTTATAATATTTTCAACAGTTTTTTTGACATTACATTTCCTTTTAATTCCTGTTGTTTTTTTCGCGATATCTACGTCTTTTTTAAGATCTATATTGCTTTGATTTACCGAATAAAATGTGCCTTTTTTGTTATGATATTGTGACAGATACTCCTGTTCTATCTGTCCAGGTGTGGGGGTCATTAATGCTTTTGCACCTATTACCGTTAAATCTAGTATTGTAGAATAACCACTACGTGAGATAACAAGTTTTGACCGATTCAAAAAATCCTCTCGTTTTTCCTTTGTTAAAAATGAATATGTTTCGATGTTTTTTCTATTCAAATTGTCTTTTTTTTCTGTTTTACCCAAAGTTAAAACAATGTTTCCATCCAGTTGATCTACCTGTGATAAGAGTTTTTTTTCAAGCATTGTTCTCTGTGGTTCTGGACCTGAAATGGATATTAGATAATCAATGTCCTTTTTCGTGCGTTTCTTTTTAAAATCTGATAGAATACCAACATAGTGTATTTTTTCCTCATCAATTTTTTTGAGATTGTGTGAGAGATCTCCAGATAAATTATCTTCCTTATAATCTGGTACTATTACTCCACGGAATCGTTTAAAGAAAAATAAATTAAATATTTCACTACCCGTTTCTAGCATTTTTATGCGAAGTGGATTCATTATTCTCATCTGGTGTGAGATGAAAAATGAGGGGATTTTTTTACTGTAGAGATCATATCGGGCATCAGATACTATAACGTCACATTCTCTTGTTTCTAGCATTTTTGTCAGTGTGCTAAGACCAGATTGCATTTTTCTTATGAATAATGGCCAATAAAGCACGCTTTTTGCCATGAACTGTCGTGAGTTTTCTGATAGCAGCATAGGGTAGTCTGGTATATCTACATATTCTATATCTTCTCCAAGCTCCTTTTTCAGTAATTCTAGAGATCTACCGTTGGCTATGATTGTTACCTTGTTATTTTCATCTATTAACTTCCGTATTACTGGTAGAGATCTTGTTGCATGTCCAAGTCCCCAAGAGCATACGCCATAGATTACTTTCATCTAAAATGCTGTATTCTGTCTGTCATTAAATATCTAACTAGAAAATCATCTTTTATCTATCCTTTTATATGTGAAGTTGCATTAACGACAATTGGGAAATTATATGGATTTCAGAGAAAAATTGCACAATATTGTTTGTGAAAATAATAGTATATTGTGTGTCGGTCTTGATATTGACAGGGAAAATATGCCAAATTTTTTATTTGAAACTAGTAAGAAACCTCTTTTTGACTTTAATAAATCGATTATAAATGCCACAAAAGATATTGTATGTGCCTACAAATTAAATATGGCTTTTTATGAAGTTTTTGGAAAGGAAGGTTATGAATTATTGGAAAAGACAATTGAATACATACCAAAAAACATTGTTATAATTCTAGATGGAAAACGAAATGATATTGGCAATACCGCTCGTAAATATGCTAGATCGATATTTGAGGCGTTTGGAGCTGATGCAACAACCGTAAATCCATATCTGGGAAAAGATGGAATTACGCCATTTCTAGAATATAAGGATAAATGCAGTTTCATTCTTTGTAGGACGTCTAATCCTTCGGCTGTTGATTTTCAGGATATTATGGTTTCAAAAACCCCCATATATCAGATGGTTGCCAGTAAAATAAAGGAATGGAACAGTTATGGTAACTGTGGGGCAGTTGTAGGTGCCACATATTCTGACGAGTTGAGGATAATACGCGATATTTTAGGCGAGGATATTCCTTTGTTAATACCTGGTATAGGTAAACAGGGCGGAGATGTTGAAAAAACCATAAAATATGGAGCAAACAAAATGGGAGAAATGGCAGTCATAAACTCCTCTCGTGGGATAATTTTTGCTGGAAACGATGAAAATTTTGCCGATTCATCTAGAGATACTGCGTTGTCTCTGAGAAATGAGATGAATAAATATAGGCAGTAATTACCCATTTCACCAAAATCAATATTAGTATCGTTTTAGATGCTTTATGTTGCCTTGATACGAAGATCTCCTTGATTATGATGATTGGAGAGGCAAGGTCAAGGCGACAGATTGATGCCAATATAGGGTCCCTCTTTGATCGAACAGACGTAATGTCAAGAAATGAAAAAGAGGACAACCATGGTGTCGAATATATGTCGCGATATTAGTTGCATTTCTTCCCCTCTGCTGTGTTACAGGGTGGTTATGTAATTACGCCCAGCACCTACACTATCTTTTGTGGTTGTTGGGTGACAGCGGCAAAAATTTCTATGTAACCTTTATATATGATTATCATATACGTTCTAAATCCGAGTATATGACCCAGACCTTTCCGGTCAATCCATGAGGGTGAAGTATCGATCACATCTGTGAATGGATTGCTTCAGTTTTGGGTTACAGCTAGTATATATGGAGGTTCAAGAAAAACAAGATGCCCTCTGGGGGATTTTGCGCACTCTTGAATCTGACGATTGACGTGTGTTGGTGAATTTTGGTTCACCCACCAATTCAAAATTAATATAGTAATAGTGTGCCAGATTCCGGTTGATCCTGCCGGAGGTCACTGCTATTGGGATTCGACTAAGCCATGCGAGTCGAGAGGGTTCGGCCCTCGGCTGACGGCTCAGTAACACGTGGATAATCTGCCCTTAGGTGGAGGATAATCTCGGGAAACTGAGGATAATACTCCATAG